>PUNN01000092.1 GCA_003552605.1 Phycisphaeraceae bacterium | reverse complement strand
CCACGAGCCTCGCCTCCGGGTCGAACCCGGAGGCGACCCGCCCATCCTCGAATCCGGCCATCGCTTGGCGCTGGCCATCGGTAATCATGTAGACGATGCGCGGGCCGTGCGGCCGCGGCTCGGTCGCTTCGCTCAGGGCCCGGGCGAGGTTGCTTCGCCCGCTGCCCTTTTCGAGCTGATCGATCGCGGCGAGCACCGCCTCACCATCGCCGACAAAGCCGCTGTGGATGACCTGCGGCGCCTCATCGGCTGAAACAAGCGTGACGTGGTCATCGTTGCGCAAGGTTTCCACGATACTGCGGGCGCCGACCTGCGCACGCTCGAAGCTGGTGGTCCCGCCGCTGCGCAAGGCCATCGTCGCGGCGGTGTCTACAATCAGCACCACATCACGGCCGGAGCCTTCACCGAACAGGCCGCCGAACCGATCCAGCATCGGCCGGCTCAATGCCAGAATGATGAGGATCACCGCGAGTACCCGCAGCAGCAACAGCAGCCACTCGAGCAGCCGGATGCGGCTGCGCTGCTTCATGTAGCTGTCGAACAGAAACCGGAAGGTGCTCAGTTCCACCGTGCGAAGGCGCTGCAATGTAATCAGGTGCAGGATCACCGGCACCAGCGCCAGGGGCAGAAACAGCAGCAGAAGCGGATTGAGTGCCAAGGGGCAGCAATCTCCAACTTGCGGCGGACAACCGCCGCGGCCTCATCCACGTGCCGAGAGGCTGCGCGACCGCTTTTCGAGGTAGGCACGCAGCATGGTCTGACACGGTTCACTGGTCCGCACAAACTGATAGCCCACCCCCCGTTCGAGGCAGTTGCGCTTCGATTCGGCAAGGAACGCCTCGAGCCGTTCGAGGTACTGTGCGCGCACGGTGCGGGGACTGGCCACAACCTGGCCCGGCCCTTCCATGTCGCGGAACCGCGAGGTCCGCTCGTAGGGGAAGGTCAGTTCGGTCGGGTCCATCAGGTGGAAGACGATCACATCGTGATGGCGGAAGCGGAAGTGGGCCAGCCCATCCGCCACCCGCCCCGGGTCATCGAGCAGGTCACTGATCAGCACCACCATGCCCCGACGCCGCAGCCGCCCGGCCATCTCGTGCAGCACGGCGGCAATGCCCGAGGCGCTGTCCGGCCGGGCCTGCTCGAGCGTTTCGAGCATCACGCGGAAATGCGTCGCGGTCGACCGGGCGGGGATATACCGGCGCAGGCTCTGATCGAACAGCGCCAGCCCCACAGCATCGTTCTGCTTGAGCATCAGGTAGCCGAGCATGGCGGCGAGGCGGCGGCCGTAGTCGAACTTGCTCATGCCCCCCTCCGCATCCTTCGAGCCAAATGCCATGGACTTTGATGCATCGAGCAGGATGGTGGCGCGGAGGTTGGTCTGATCCTCGAAGAGCTTGACGTAGTACTTGTCGGTCTTGGCCCACAACCGCCAGTCGATACTGGCCATCTCATCGCCGAAGACGTAGGGCCGGTGATCGGCGTACTCGACGCTCTGGCCGTGGAAAGGGCTCTTGTGCAGGCCGGAGACAAAACCCTCAACCGCATGGCGCGCAAGCAACTCCATGCGGGCGATGTCGGAAAGCTCTCGTCCATCGACGAGCCGGGCTTCGGCCATGGCTCAAGCCTCTCGGTTTTCCATGTCGGCAGCGATGCAAATGCTCAACCCGTCTCAGGAAGATCCTTGACCAGTTGATCGATGACATCATCACTGCGGACGTTCTCGCTCTCGGCGGTAAAGTTGGTCACCAGCCGGTGCCGCAGCACCGGCCGTGCCATCGACTGAATATCCTGAACCGACACGTGTGTGCGGCCATCGAGCAACGCCAGCGCCTTGGCACCGAGGATCAGCGCCTGACAGGCACGAGGGCCGGCGCCCCACAACAGGTAATGGCGCACGTACTGCGGATTGGCCTCATCCCGCGGCCGCGTGGCGCGGACGAGGCGGACGGCGTACCCGGCGATCGAGCGGCCGACAAGCACCTCGCGTACCACCTCTTGCATCCGCAGGATGTCTGCCTGAGTCAGCACCGGCTCGAGCTCGGCCCGCTGCGTGGTGGTCGTCGACATCGCAATGTCGATCTCCTGCTCGAGTGAGGGGTAGTCCACGTGGATTTTGAACATGAACCGGTCGAGTTGGGCCTCGGGCAGCGGGTAGGTGCCTTCAGACTCGATCGGGTTCTGCGTGCCGAGCACGAGAAACGGCTTGTCCAGCGGGTAATGCTCCCCCGCCACCGTCACGTGGTATTCCTGCATCGCCTGGAGCAGGGCCGCCTGCGTCTTGGGCGGGGTGCGGTTGATCTCATCGGCAAGCACGAGGTTGGCAAACACCGGCCCGGGGACGAACCGCATCACCCGCCGGCCGCTGGAGACGTCCTCTTCGAGCACCTCGGTGCCGGTGATGTCGCTGGGCATCAGGTCGGGGGTGAACTGGATGCGGCCGAACTTGAGAGAAAGAAGACGCGAGAGGCTCGAGATCATCAACGTCTTGGCCAGCCCGGGCACCCCCTCGAGGATGCAGTGGCCCTGGCAGAAGAGCGCCAGCAGCATCAGATCGACCACATCTTCTTGCCCCACAATGACTTGGCGCATCTGCTCCTGGAGCTGGCCATGGGCGTGCTTGACCATTTCCGCCGTCTCGAGGACGGCCTTGGGGTCCATGGTGCCAGCGGTCTCGACACCGGTCGCGGCGGTGCGGTTCATCAATTTCCTCCGACTGTGCGGGCGCGGCCGGCAAATGCCAGAGGGCCCGGCTTGAAGCTACAATGATGCGCAGCCCGGTCAACGATACGCTACACGGTCCCGACGTATTGCACCACTCCTTTATTGCTCCCCGCGCGCGATTTTTTCCGGACCCGCGCCGCGGCCGGTCCGGCATCTGCGGCGAGGCGCAAATCCGAAAGCCGCCTTTCTCGTTTTCGCACACGTCCGATAAGCTTCACGGCCCGCCGCGTCTTCTATCGCACCCCACTTCTGCCTCGCACCCGGGCAAGCTGTTTCCCTCTTGCCTGCACCTTCGCGCGCCCCGCCGCCGCCGCCGCGACCGATGAGGCCGTGTCGTCTCGCGTCCCACTCAGTGTACCACGGAGGATGACTTTCACAACAGGCACCCTGCGCAAAATCGGTGAGCGCCGTGCAACGGTCGTGCATTTAAAGGAGATGCGATTGTATACGCAAATCATTTACAAAAGAGGTTTTATGACGATAAACGTCAACCTCCCGGGTCCAGGGGCTTGCAGCAACCGACCCGACGGTCTGCCTCGATCTGCAGGTCCCACAAATGGCCCTCGAGCCATCGGCGAAGCCGTTCCATCTCCGCATCATCAACATCGCGGGCCACCGCGAGTGGCTCGCCGGTGAGCACATGGGCCCGGCTCAAGGGCTTGGGCAAGCGGTAGCGGTCCCAAGAGTTGATCTGCCAGAATCGGTCCAATCCCGCCGCGGCGGGCAGCACCCACGCCCCGGTCAGTTTCGCCAGCAACAGGATGCCGGCCTTGGCCTGGTATCGCGGCCCGCGCGGGCCGTCGACGGCCACTGCCACATCCGTCCCGCCGCGAACCGACCGGGCCATCTCGATCATCGCACGTTGCCCGCCTCGGCTGCTCGAGCCGCGGAAACAGCGGTAACCGAGGCTTCGCAGGACGCGAGTGAGAATCTCACCATCGGCACTGTGGCTGGTCATCACGTGAATGCCGCAGCCGCGATAGGCCCAGAGGATGGGAAAGTGCGGCCCGTGCCACATGGCGATCAGCACGCCGCGGCCACCGCGGCGAAGCACCTCCGTCATCCCGAACCAGGGCGCTTCGATCCGCAACGTCGTCCCGAGCAGGCGCGTGGCCGCGATCCCGGCAAGGGACACGGCCGAGACTTCAAGTTGGCGTCGGGGGTTGTGGCGCCATCGGGCATGGGCGCTTCGAGACATCGCGGCGGTCATCCTGGGGGTTGAGCGGGGAAACGGATTCGTACGCGGGGTTTCAACACCGACATCGTACCAACGCCGGTGCATCGCGATGGAAAGGCCGGACCGCCCGCGGCAGAGACCGGTCCCCCGCCCGCGCCGCCCTCAATCGGTGGCGGCCTCGGGCGGAGCTGGCGACATCAACCGGGCATCGAAGCGCAACAGCCCCATCGGTGGCCGCACGGACAGCCCAAGAGGCGACAATGTCCGTTGTTGCATTTGACAGGCGAAGCCCGCCGATGGATTCTGAGCCCGGTTGCGGCTGGGCTGAGCCGCTGAGCAAGGGTGTCTCGTGACCAATGTCTGTTGCGGGATCGGCCCGTGAACCCCCAAAAGGAGTACGGATCATGCGCTGGAGTTACGGTTGCGCCGCCACGATTTCTGCCGCCGCGCTGTTGCACATCCCCGCCGGCACCGCCACAGGGCAGCAGACGGTCGATGATGCCACGTTCGATGAGGAGATCACTGAGCAGGTCATCGGCGAAGATGGCAACACGATCCTCTTCGACACCGACAGCAGCCTCAGTTTCGACCTCGCCTTCGACCCGGAGAACCCGGAGGGCTCGCTCTGGCTGCTGACCCCCGACTACACCGTGACAATGGTCGATGGGACGTCGATCACCAACAACGAGGGCGTATCCGTGCTGTTCGGCCCGGATGCCGAAGATGGCAACATGGTGCTTGAAGCGGGCGCTGAGATCACCGGCAACGTTGCCGGCGTGGTCGGTTTGAGCCCGCTGACGGTAGACAACGCCGGCACCATCACCGCCACCGGGGACGAAGGCGCCGCCGTGAGACTCGGCGATGGCGGCCTCGTGACGAACTCTGATGGCGGGGTCATCGAAGCCACCGGCGACGATGCGGTCGGGGTGTGGCTGGAAGATGGCGGCACCGTGACGAACCTGGGTGGCGGGGCCATCGAAGCCACAGGCGACGATGCGGTCGGGGTGTGGCTGGAAGATGGCGGCACCGTCGACAACCAGGAGGGAGCGAGCATCACCGGCACCGACTACGGTGTATTCACCGAAACAGGCACTGGCACGATCGAAAACGCCGGCACCATCACCGGCACGGCCGAAGCGGGCATCGGCTTCGGGGCCGATGCCACCGGCGAGGTCATCAACGAAGCAACGGGCGAGATCACCGGCGAAATCGGCATCGACTTCCAGGGTGATGGTGGCACCGTCATTCAGCGCGGTACGCTCACCGGCACGGGGGGAACCGCCATCCAGATGGCCGGCGAAGGCGGTAACGTGGACCTGGTAACCGGCTCGACGACCGATGGCGACATCGTCCACACCGGGGATGCCGGGGATACGGTGACCCTCAGCGGCGATGGCACCGGCAGTTTCAATGATGACATCACCGGTTTCGCCACCCTCATTAAGGACGAAGAGGGCGAATGGACCTTCGGCGGAGATGGGACATTCGACTCCCTGGGCGTGTTTGACGGCGACCTGATCCTGACCGGTTCGGACGTGGCGGTCGACGAGTTCGCACAGGTGTTCGAGACCGGCACACTTGATGTGGCCGACCTCGGCGATGGCTGGTTGAGCGTGGCGGATGAAGGCTTCGCCCAGGTGGACGGAGCACTCACGGGCGGTGGCGTTCAATTCGACGGCGCCGGCACGGTGATCGTCGTGGGCGAACTGGCGGATACCGATGGCGTGTCCATCGAAATGGGCGAGGGCGACGGTGAAGATGAACCCGGCGTACTGCTCATCACCGGCAGCACCACCAGCGGCGACATCCTCCGCACCGCGGGTGATGGGGGCCTGATCAACCTCGCCGGTGACGAGGTCGGTGAGTACGATGGCGATATCACCGGTTTTGCCGAGCTCGAGGTCTTCGACGGCGGCCAGTGGACGCTCGGCGGCGATTCGGTCTTCGAAACGGTCGATGTCGGCGAGGGCTCCGTGACGGTCACCGGCTCGATCCAGACCGAGCAGACCAGCATTGGCGAGAACTCATGGCTCATCGTCGGCGATGATGACAGTGGCACTTACACCGTCACGGACCGGGACGAAAATCCCATCCTGCTCGAAGCGAACCAGAACCTGAGGGTCGGCGCCGGCGGCGTGCTCGATGCCATCGTGAACGTCGACGGTGGCAATTTCACTTTCGTGCCGGGCCAGTCCGACCTGACCTCAGCCACGATCGACTTCATCGGCGACGATGACACGCTCGGTCTCGACAGCGACGATGACTTCGACCTTGATCCAACGCTTCGCGATTCTTTCGACGGGTTCGAGAATATCAGCAAGAGCGGCGCCGGGACGATGAACGTCACCCTCACCGAGCTCGCAACCAATGACTTTATCATCGAAGAGGGGCTCGTACAGTTCGATCATGCAGGCAGCACACTCGATGTCTCGCGCACCCTCGCGGTGCGCAGCGGTGCGAGCCTCGATGTGACCAATCTCACCGATGGGCGGCTCCAGATGGGCGATGGGACGACTCTCGCCGGGGCCGGCGACATCATCGGCAGTGTGAACATGGGTTCGGGCAGCGCAATGGCCCCGGGCGATTCATTCGGCACCATCAACATCGAAGGCGACGTGAACTACGAAGCCGGCTCGGCCCTTTCGATCGAGCTCAACAGCGAGAATCCGGCGGAGCATGACCAGGTTAACGTCACCGGTACACCGGGAACCGCCACCTTCGAGCCGGGCAGCATCATCGCCATGATCGTGGTCGGCGAGGAGGAACTGCCCGATGACACCGACTTCACCGTTGTGACCACGGATGGCGGCATCACGGATACCAATCCGGATGAGATTATCCTGGATGCACCGGCGATCTACGACTGGAACGCGCGGATCGAGGGCAACGACCTGATCGTCAATGTCTCCGAGGCGCCGGTGTTCGAACGATCGGCCGTCGGCCGCAACAACCGGGCCATCGGCACGGTACTTCAGGGCATCTATGCTGAAGACCCCGATCAGAGCCTGGTCGCGCAGTTGCGCCAGTTCGCGATGGATCCGGACACTACCACCTACAACTTCGCCGTGAACACGTTGAGCCCGGAGCCGGTCGATGCCATGGCGGTAAGCAGCTTCCGCACGGCCCAGTCGTTTCAGAACAGCCTGACCGGTTACCTGAACCAGTTGCGGGCCGGCACACCGGCGCTGGCTTCCGGCGGTGGCGAGATGGACCTGCGCTATGCCAGCGCTGCGGCCGACCCCGACACGATGCACTACGTGCTCGCCGCGGCCGATGCACGCCAGGATCAGGGACAAGGCCAGGGTCAGGCCCAGCGCCGGTGGCCCGAGCCGCCGCGTGATCCCCATACATGGAGTGTGTTCGCCCGGGGGGTTGGGGCGTTCAACAACCAACTCAGTGAGACGGACCGCACCGGCTTCGTGGCCGAAGGCGGCGGCGCGGTCTTCGGCGCCGATTACCGCTTCGATGAGCGGTTCCTCGTGGGCATGAGCCTCGGCTACATCGGCACCGACATCACCTTCCGCGAGCAGCGTGGTGATGGTGAGATCGACAGCTTCCGCTTCGGCCCGTACGCCACGTACACCGAAGGTAACCTGTTCGTCGATACGTCACTGACCTTCGGCTTCCATGACAACGAGATGACGCGTCAGGTGCTTTTGCCCGAAGGTTCCGGCCAGGCCCGCTCAAGCTTCGATTCGTTCGACCTGTCGTTGCACATCGGTGCCGGCTACGACTTCCAGTTCGATGCCACCACACTCACTCCCATGGCCAGCCTCCAGTACACCTACTACGACCAGGATGGGTTCCGTGAACACGGGCCGAGCGATGCGAACCTCTCTGTCAGCGGCCTCGATGCCCACTCCCTGCGGACGGTGCTCGGCGGCCGCGTGGCCCACCGGCTGCGGTTCGGCCAGATTCAGGTGGTGCCCGAGTTCAGCGCCGGCTGGTCCTTCGAGTTCCTCAACGATTCGCAGGATATCACCGCCCGCTTCCTCGATGCTGGCGACCCGTTCACCGTCCGGGGCGGCTCGCCCAGCCGTAGTGGCCTGGCCATCGGCACCGGATTCTCGGCCCTGATCGACCACAACATCTCGGCGTACTTCCGCTACGATGGCGAGTTTGCCAGCGATCGCGATGTCCACACCATCACCGGCGGCCTGACGCTGCGCTACTGACCCGGCCGGCGGCAGCCATCACACACAACACGAAGGGGGCTTCGGTCATGCCGGAGCCCCCTTTTTTTGTACGACCGCCCCCGGATCAGCAGTGGCGGAAATACAGAAGTCTTAAAAGTCCTTTTTCCCCACCCTGCGGGCGGCCCGCTGGCGCGGCGCCTATACTCCGGCTACGTCCGATGAATCGTGATCGGGGAAATATCAAGGTCCTTTCAACAGGAGTTGGCGCCATGCGAACCAGCCTCACCCGCAGCCTCTATGCACTTGTCACGTTCAGCCTCCTCGTCACCTTCGGGGCAGACACCGCCCTTGCCGGCGCAGAATGGAAGACGGACTTCCAGGCCGCCATGCGCCAAGCCCAGCAGACGGGCAAGCCTGTGATGGCCAACTTCACCGGCAGCGACTGGTGCCCGCCATGCCAGATGCTCGAGCGCGAAGTCTTTTCCACCGATACCTTCGCCGAATGGGCCGAGCAGAACGTGGTCCTGCTCGAGTTGGACTTTCCGCGCCAGAAGCAGCAGCCGCAGGCACTTCAGCGGCAGAACCGCCAGCTTCAGCAGCGGTACGGCATCCGTGGCTACCCGACGATCGTATTTTTGGATGAGCAAGGCGAGGAGTTTGGCCGCGTCGGCGCCGTCCGGGGTGGGGCCGATGCCTGGATTCAGCAGGCCGATAGACAGCTTGCCAACCGCCCGCAACCACCGAGTATCGAGCTCGCCGATGATCTGCCCACCGCGCTCGAGCACGCGCGTGAACGCAACCGACCACTGATCGTCATCGCCGAGCCGGGCAATCACGAGGGCCTTGCCGGCCGGATTGAGGCTCTGTTCGAGCATCGCAAGTTCGTTGAACTGGCTAACAGCCGCGCCATCACGGTGCATGTCAAGCGCGAAGGCGATGACGCCGCCGCTGAGGAGCACCTCGAGCAACTCAAGGAGTTGTTCGATGAGGTCAATATCGCCGAGCGCAACGTCCAGGTCGCCGTGATCGGCTTCGAGGAAGGCCAGCCCGAGCGCCTGCTCCAGGCCCGCGGCATCCCCGATCCGCAGCAGTTAGCCGCACGGCTTGAGCCCTTGCTGCCCAAGCCCGGCTACGAAGGCGGCTGGACCGAAGATTACGAGATGGCCAAGCAGGCCGCTGCCGAGGCCGGCAAGCCCATGCTGTTGAACTTCACCGGCAGCGACTGGTGCCCACCGTGCCAGGCGATGGAGCGTGAGGTGCTGAGCAAGGATGAATTCAAGTCCTGGGCCGAGGATCAGATCGTGCTGGTCAAGCTCGACTTCCCGCGCCAGAAGCCACAACCCGATGAGGTGCGCCAGCGCAACCAGAAGCTTCAGCAACAGTTCGAGATTCGCGGCTACCCGACTTTCATTCTCGTCGATCCGGAAGGCGATGAACTGCATCGCACCACGGGCTATCAACGTGGTGGGGTCGACGGCTTCACACGCCAACTCACCGAACACCTCAGTGACGAGGCCGAATGAGCCGGAAGGCAGCCGCCAGACAGCACGCCCCACCCCAAACGCCAACAGCACCGCACCATCGGTGGTCGGCCCTGGGTGCATGACACGCGCCGCGGAAGGCTCTTGCTCCCTCTCCCCTTTTTCCGGGGGCGGGAGAGGGCTGGGGTGGGGGTAGATTCGTGCCGGTCGTGCCGTGGCTGAACCGAAGGCCGACCCCTGCATAAGGCGGGAAAGACGGCACATGAAGCATTTGGGCGTT
>PUNN01000463.1 GCA_003552605.1 Phycisphaeraceae bacterium | reverse complement strand
TCGCGACACGCATCCCCACCAAATTTCGCCCAGTACTGCTGTGTTGCCGGGGCGAACGCACGTAGCTTGGCTGGCCGCTGACGCAGCCAGCCGGTTTGGCGGCCACATGCGTTTGCCCTGCTGTGTTTCACGTTGTCGCGGCTGACGGTTGTGGCCTACTATGTAATGCAGTTCGGCGCCGGCGCGCCACCGTGGCGATGGGCAATCGACAGGATCGCGGCGCGTGGCCGGTGTGACACGGGGCGTTTCAGGGATCCGGGAGTTCTGTCCCGGGGGCAGGGCAACGGGGTTCCGGGGGCCGGATTCCGGTGGTTGGGGTGTCCGGTGCAACGGATCGGACGCCACCGTCAAACCGAGGTTCAGAGCCCGCGGCCGGGGAGGGCCGCCGGCCGCAATGGGCGGCTGGATGAAGACCGAACCGACCATCTACATCGTTGAAGATGAGCGGCCCATTCGCGAGTCGTTGGGTACGCTGCTTCGCCGTGAAGGATGGAACTGTCGTGCGTTCGGTTCGGCTCAGCAGTTCCTAAGCTCCTATCAACCCGAGACACCCGGCTGCCTGGTGCTCGATCTGCGTCTGCCGGGGATGGATGGGCTTTCGCTCTTGCGACTGCTTCGCGAGCGCGGCCACACGCTGCCAGTGATCATTCTCACCGGCCATGGGACGATCGATCAGGCGGTCTGCGCCATCAAGAGCGGGGCGGTGCATTTTCTCGAAAAGCCGGCTGACCCGGCGATGCTGGTGCGCACGATCCGGTCGGTGCTGGCGCCGCATCGGGATGGCCGAAGTCGGGATGATGGGCATGTCCAGCTCATCAAGGAACGGTTGGCACTGCTTTCCCCCCGGGAACGGGAGATCCTTGACCTGGTGGTGGCCGGCCATACCAGCGCGGCCATTGGCCGCAAGCTTTTCATCGCTACGGGGACGGTCAAACTGCACCGTGCTCACATCATGAAAAAGATGGGGGCGGCGAGTGTGGCCGAGCTTGTCCGAATGGTGATGGAAGCCGAGGCCGAGTGACACCGCGTGCAGTTGCATCTGCCTGTTTCCTCCGTCCGAATGGTCTTCGTGCGGCTGCGGTCCCGTACGCTACTTGGGTCGTTTGAAGATATGGCGCGACAGGTTTCAGCCGGGCTGCTGCGCAAAAAAAAGGGTGAACGGGGGCGAGTGGCAGGTGTGAGCCCGCATCGCGCTGGCATCATCGAGTGAAGCCGCCGATCGGTCTGACACCACCACTCGCCCCCGTTCCCCTCAGCGCTCTCTCCGCCTCCCGGATGCCTTCCCCGCCTCGTTTCTTTGGCGCCGCCGACAGTTACGGCGCGTGCTTTCCAACTCCCGCCGCGCTTTGACCCCTCCGCTTTCTCCCTGCGACTCTCGCCCCAACCGCTACTCCGTTGGGCATTGCCCTCTGTGCTTTCCCCGACGCTCGCGAGTTCGGCTGGCAACCCACTGCCTGGCTGCCTGCCGCTTTCGAAAGCGGGTAACCATGAAGATTACCGGGGCCGAACGCCCGCGCCTATATGCCAAAGGGTATATTTTGTGGATGTTCTGTCGCCGAGAGACCGGCTTTCTTCGCAATTGTGCATGACATGGATTGAAAAACGCAGCATCTGGCGGCTTAGCCCCTGTGGGCAGGCCTGCTTATCCCGCGTATGCCCCGAGCAGGTAAGTCCACATCGGCCCGGGCGCCATACCAGACATGCGCGATACTCGGGGTGCCCCGCCGACATGAGTTGGCCGGTGCGCAGGGCCAGTAGCGCCGTCGGTGCGGGGTTCGGATTTCCGGGGGCGGATTCCGATTGGTGACCCCGCCGCGGCCCGTCGCCGCACAACGGATGTCCTGACGGTTCAATCGTCCATCCGCACTTCCTTGCCCGTGCGGCTCGATTCATAGATTGCATCGAGTATCTGCATGGCACGCACACCGTGCTCAGCGTTGCACAGCGGTTCGCGGTCTTCACGTATCGCGTTGATGAAGTCGGCCTGCACGCTGGCCATGTCCCGCGGTGGGCGCACCATCCGCGAACTTGTCAGCCCATCATGCTCGTTGCGATGCACCGAGACCTCGAGATCCTTGTAATCCTCGGTCCGCCGCAGTGCCCCGCCCTCTGTGCCGTAGACCTGGAGCACGATCTGCTCCGGGTGATGATGGTGACTGGCCCAACTGATCTCCATTTCGAGCATCGCGCCGGTGGCAAAGCGGATCATGGCCACGGCGAAATCCTCCACGTCCATCTCGAGATCGGGCACAAGCTTCTTGTCGAACTTGCGATAGGTCTTGGCCGTGACGCCCACGACGCGTGGAAAGCCCATCACATACAACGCCTGGTCGAGCATATGCACGCCGAGGTCGATCAGACAGCCGCCGCCCGCGGTGGCCTTGTGGACAAAGGAAGGCCGCGCGGGGATGCCGCGACGCCGATGCCACACGGCCCGGGCGAAGTAGATGTCGCCGAGTTCACCCTTATGCGCGAAGCGCGCGATGTAGCGGATCGATGCCGCCATGCGATGGTTGAAGTGAATCGCGAGCTTGCGCCCCCGTGACTGCGCTGCATCGAGCATCTGTTGAGCCTCGGTCGTGTTCATCGCCATGGGCTTTTCACACAGCACATCGAGGCCCGCTTCGAGTGCCGCCATGGTCAATGGATGATGCGTCGTGTTCGGCGTGGCGATTGAGACTGCATCGATCTCCCCGCTGGAGAACAGCTCGTGCGGGTCGGTCCATGTGCGCGTCACGGACATCTGCTCGGCCACGTGCTTGAGGCGCAGTTCATCGGTGTCGCAGAGGGCGACAAGTTCGCATTCGGGCACGCGGCGGTATTGCTCGGCGTGGTGGCGGCCCATGCCAAGGCCCACCACCCCGACACGGATGGTTTGTGGTGTCTGACTCATCGGTTCAAGGCTCCCGTGGCTCGATCGCGGCGAAACCCAGTGCCCACCGCGGCCATAGGATAGCAGGTGGGCACGCTTCGCGAATCGGGCTCGGCGGCTTGCCGAGTGGGGGCGTGTAATGACGGGGAGGCTGACGACAACCGCCCGCCAGCGTCCGCCCTGCAAGCCGGATGATTCACCTCAACAGTCACCTGTCGCTGCCGTGGATGTGCAGTGATGCCTGCAGGTGTGATGTGAAGGCCATGATCCCACGCTTCTCATTGCTCGTTCGCCAGCGTGAATCCGAACCCCTCGTACACGGCTTGCGTCGGCCCTGAGCGCAGGTGATCGAGCAGGCGTGCGGCCTTGTCCTCGGGCGGATCTTCGGTGGCCATGAGCACGTATTCGATCGGTGGGTGATGTTCGGCGGGAATCTCTGTCACGATCTCGATGCCATCACTGAGCATTACGATCCCCCGGGTGAGCAGGCCGGCCTCGGCCTCGCCGCGCTGTACCGCCATGGCGCTCGATCGGACATCTCCTGCGGGCATGATGCGGTGTGACAGCTCATCCCACCAGCCGAGCGCTTCCATGGCCTGCCGGGCGGCGGTCCCCGCTGTGCTTTGCCTCGAGCTCGGCACGGCCATCTCACCGACCAGCCAGTCAGCCGGCCTCGCCTCGGCCAGGTCGCCAGGCTCAAAACCCCCGTCCCCCTCCCCCCGGGCGCCCCCGGAGCCCCCGGAGCCCCCGGAGCCCCCGGAGCCCCCGGAGCCCCCGGAGCCTTCACGTTCTCCCAAAACGCCAGACCCGCCTGAGCCGAACGGGACCGCCAGTACGAGTTGGTCTTCAAAAAGCACCGCCTGACCGGCCGGGTTGATCAATCCTTGGTCAACCAACTCGTTCAGTGCTTCGGGCATGTCAGTCACCACCACATCAGGCCGCATTCCGCCGCGGACCTGCGTGCTGAGTGCTTGGGCGCTGCTCAGGTGGAGCTGCACCTGCGTGCCAGTCTCGGCGGTGAACCGCCTTGCCGCTTCGGCGAGGGGGATTGCCAGTTCGGGCGGCCCGGCGAGCAGAAGCACGGGCCCATCGGTGTCTCCTTCCACCGTGCCGGCCGGCCCGGCGGGGGAGCGGGGCGCGACCGGCGGCGGCGTCGGTGAGTCGGCCGCTTCCTCCTCGGGCGGGGCGGGAGCTTGTGCCTGCGGCTGTTGCGGGGGCGACTGCTGATCGACTGCTGGAGCTTCAGGCTCCTGTTCGGCCTCGCAGCCGGCGATGGGCACCAATGCCGCCAGCAGGGCCATCACGGCCCATCGCAGCAGCAATTTTGGCGGGAGGTTCAGCCTGTGGCTTGCCACGGCACCGGGGTGGAAGGTGGGGGCGGGTGGGTTCATGGGTGTGTAACGCCGCTGGGCCAGCAGCCAATGCTACCGCGGCCCTGAGGCGATCGCGCGGAAAAAGGACAGGTCGGCTTCAAGCTGATCAAGGCGATGTTCATCCGAGCCGGCGTATTCGCAGTGAAAGCTCACCGGACCCCTGAAACCTGCATCCGTGAGCAGCGAGACCAGTTCTTCCCACGGCACCGTGCCGCGGTGGTAGGCCACGGCGGTGCGGTCGAACGAATCCTGCAACTCCTGTCCATCGCGGCGGGGCTTGAACCGGTAGCTCTTGGCCCCGAGCACACGGATGCGCCGGGCCAGCAGGTCGATTCCCTGCCGCCATGACCCGGCGAGCCCCTCGGCCACGAGGTGGCCGGCGTCGAGGTAAGCGCCCACCGCCGAGCGGCCGCGGCGTTCCAGCAGCAGCGAGATCGTCCAGGGCATGGCGGTGAGAAAGCCCGACCCCGAGTGGTTGTGGATCA
Source organism: Phycisphaeraceae bacterium (assembly GCA_003552605.1). Taxonomy (GTDB): domain Bacteria; phylum Planctomycetota; class Phycisphaerae; order Phycisphaerales; family Phycisphaeraceae; genus B1Sed10-187. Next base: position 5,166 of record PUNN01000463.1, on the reverse strand, counting down.
CGGCGGTGGTGCCGGTGCGGGCGGCGAGGGCTTCAATGGAGTCCAGGTCCCGCCGCGCCTGCTCGAACGCCGCTTGAAACTGGCCGAGCCCGCGGTACCGCCAGTAGCCGAGCTTGATCAGCCGGATGCCGAGGCTGTCGGCGGCCTCGAAGATCGCCTCGGCCCCCGGGGCATCCCCGCGGAGCAGGCCCGTGGTGAGCATCGGGAGAGCCAGGCCTGCACTGCGGATTTTCTTCGCCGCGGCGGTGATCGCGGCAGGCAGGTCGTCGATGTGGTCAGTGTCGACATGCCCGCCCGGCCGGACCGTCAGGTCGATCCCATCGAAGCCCATGCGTACCGCCTCTCGGCACAGCGCATCAATGTCCCTGTCGGCCAGGGCTTTGGAGAACAGAATGCAGGGTTCCATCGCCGTCGGACTCCAAGAGGGATGGGCCCGGGAATCGAACGAGGGCGCACGGGCAGGGCTTGTCGCCCGCCTGCCCCGCCTGCTGAGTATAACCGCCGCCTGCGTCGCCGCGGTCCGGCGCCCCGCATGCATCCTGCCCCCTATGGGTGCATGACACATGTGGCGGGGTTCCTTTGTATCCAGAGAAGGTCGGGGGCCATGGTCAGCGGCTTCCGGGGGTGTCCGCAGCCGATGGCCATGCGGCCCCGAGGGTTCAGGACGCCCCAGGGCAAACGCATGTAGCTCGGGTGGCATGGTCAGCAGCCGTCTTCGGCTGATGGCCATGCGGCGAACCCCCGTCACAGGCCGCCATGGCCATCGGGCTAAAGACCCCCGGATAGCCCGCTGACCATGCCACCCAGGGGTTGCCCGTCGCGGCGCGTGTCATGCGCCCGCCCCCTGTGCCCCGGCGGCGATGTGGTTGACATCCCCTGGGGGGCACCGTAAGTTTCTGCCAGCAATGTGCCTGCCGAAGTCTTACCCGATACTCAAGGGGAGCTGACATGCCCACACCCGTTCTTGCGCTCGATGCTGCGTGGATCATTCTCATTGTCGTTGTCCTGATGGTCGTGGTCGCCGTCTTGATGGCGGTGAGCATCTACAACCGCCTTGTAAGGGCGCGAAACCGATTCAAGAACGCCTTTGCCCAGATCGATGTGCAACTGAAGCGTCGTTACGACCTGATTCCCAATCTCGTCGAGACGGCCAAGGGTTACATGAAGCACGAGCGCGAGACGCTCGAGGCCGTCATCCAGGCCCGCAACCAGGCCCAGCAGGCGGCGCAGCAGGCCTCGGCCAAGCCCGAGGACGCCGGGGCGATCAAGGGCCTGATGGGGGCCGAGGGCGCCCTGACCGGCGCCATGGGCCGCCTCTTTGCCCTGATGGAAAACTACCCCGACCTCAAGGCCAACCAGAACATGGCCCAGTTGATGGAGGAATTGACGTCGACGGAAAACCGTGTCGCGTTCAGTCGCCAGGCTTTCAACGATGCGGTGATGGCCTATAACACGTTGCGTGAGACGTTCCCCAATAACATCTTTGCAGGGATGTTCAACTTCCAGGCGGCTCAACTGTTCGAGATCGAGGATGAGAGCCAGCGCGAGGCGCCGCAGGTCTCGTTCACCTGAAGCCGGCTCCACCCGCGTTGTCGTCGAAGGCCAGGACCGCCGGGAAAAGTACCGGGGCTCGTTCAGCCAGAGTTCACCTGACGCCCAGAAGCTGATACCTGCCGACCATGAATTTCTTCGAGCACCAGGATCAGGCGCGCCGCAACACCGTCCGGCTGGTGGTGTTGTTCATCCTCGCCGTGCTGGCGATCATGTTCGCCCTCTACGTGGTGATCCTGGTGGCCTTCGGCATTTATGATGCCCAGGCCGCCGAGACGGCGCATGCCGCAGCTCCCGCCCGCGAGGGCTTCATTCAGTGGGATGTGCTGTTCTGGGTCTGTCTGATCACGCTGGCCGTCGTCGGGGGTGGCACGGCCTTCAAGCTCATGGAGTTGAGCAGTGGGGGCGCGCGGGTGGCCGAGATGCTCGGCGGCAAGCCCATCGACCCTGCCACCAGCGATCCGGATGAGCGCAAGCTGATGAATGTGGTCGAGGAGATGGCCATCGCTTCCGGTACGCCGGTCCCACCGGTGTATGTGCTTGAAGATGAAGCGGGGATCAATGCCTTCGCCGCCGGCTATCAGCCCGATGATGCCGTGATCGGGGTCACGCGAGGCTGCATCGAGCGGCTGTCGCGCGATGAACTGCAGGGCGTGGTGGCCCACGAGTTTGCGCACATTCTCAATGGCGACATGCGGTTGAACATCCGCCTCATCGGCATCCTGCACGGCATCCTGCTTATCGGCCTGATTGGTTCCGGCGTGCTCAGGGTGGCCTTTTACTCCTCGATGGGCAGCCGGTACCGCACGGCCGGAAGCAGCCGTGGCCGCAGCAACCCTTTGCCGCTGATCGCCCTGGGGCTTGCGCTGATGGTCATCGGTTATGTCGGCGTCTTTTTCGGGAACATGATCAAGGCGGCGGTGAGCCGGCAGCGTGAATATCTTGCCGATGCCTCGGCCGTGCAGTTCACGCGCCAGCCATCGGGCCTTGCGGGGGCGTTGAAGAAGATCGGTGGTTTCGTGTATGGCTCGAACATCACCAATTCCAAAGGCGAGCAGGTCAGCCACATGTTCTTCAGCCAGGGGTTCAGCAATTACCTTGGCTCGCTTCTTGCTACCCATCCACCGCTGACCGACCGGATCAAGCGCGTGGACCCTTCCTTTGACGGCAATTTCCCCGAGCCGACCAAGCCGCCGCCGGAGCCGGAGAGGCGGCAGCGTCGTGGTGGGGCACAGCAGCCTCAGCCGGGACAGGCCGCGGCGATGACCGGGGTGGCGGCGATGGCTGCCGGTGCCGGTGCCGGGGTGGAGCGCGGGCCGTCGGCCGGAGCCATGCCCGCACAGGCCGAAGCCGACATCATCGAGCAGATCGGCCAGCCCAGCGAGGCGCACCTCGCCTACGCCGCGGAACTGATCGAGTCGCTGCCGGCTCCGATGCGCGCCGCCGCGCACGAACCCTATGGTGCGCGTGCCCTGATCCACGTGCTGCTGCTCAGCGATGATGATGAAGCGCGGCCTAAGCAGAAGCAACGACTTCGCGATCATGCCGAGCCGGAAGTGGCCGAGCAGGTTGAGCGGCTTGAAAAGCACGGTGGCGGTGTGCAGCCGGAGGCCCGACTCCCCCTTGTCGAGATGGCCCTGCCGGCCCTTCAACGCCTCTCGCCACGCCAGTATCAGGCGTTCAGGGACAACGTCACGCAGTTGATCCTCGCCGATGACCGGGTCAGCCTGTTCGAGTGGTCGCTGCGCCGGGTGCTGCTGCATCACCTTGATCCACACTTCGGTCTTCACAAGCCGCCCCGCACGCGCTACTACTCGCTCAAGCCGATGGCCGAGCACTGCGCGTTGATGCTGTCGACGCTGGCCTATGCCGGGCAACGCGATCAGCAAGCGGCGCAGCAGGCCTTTGAGGCGGGCACCCGCCACCTCGGCATCGACCAGCCTTTGCAGCTTCAACCCCCCTCAGCCTGCGGCTTGAAGGCGATTGATGATGCCCTTGAAACGCTTGCGGAAGTGTCGCCTCGCGAAAAGCGCAAGGTCGTCAAGGCCTGCGCAGCCTGCATCGTCTCCAATCGAGAGGTGAACGTGAAGGAAGGCGAACTTCTCCGCGCGATCTGTGACAGCCTCGATGCCCCCATGCCGCCGCTGCTGCCGGGACAGCAGATCGGCTGAACTACGGCGAGCAGTAGCGCTGAAACCACACATTGCAGCCTGTGACGAAGTACGGGCAAGGTGCGGGATTGCGGACTGCCCACTCCTCTCGGGAGAGGCTCGTGAGCAGGGCAAAGTGCCGAGACGCTTCGTGCCCTGTGCTGATCCACATGAGGCATAATGAAGACAGCCTTCAGTGTCTTGCCGATAAAGGGCTTGTCGCCCCTCACCCCCATCCCCTCTCCGCATGAGATGAGGGGGCGATCCGCGCCGGAGTTGGATTGGGCTATCCATTCTCCGGTGTCACGCGCACGCCTTCGCTGCGCATCCGGATGCGGTAGACCGAATCGCGTGCGGTGATGAACAGGTCGCGGTTTTCAGGGCCCGCAAAGGCGCAGTTTGAAGGAGGCTTCGGGATGGCGATGCGCTCGCGGAGTTCTCCATCGCGCTCGAATATCCAGATGTGATCCTGTCCCGCCACGTAGAGCCGGCCCTCGCTGTCGACGGTCAGGCCGGCGGGGCCGCCATCGGCATCCGGATCGAGCGAGGCGAAATGCTCCACAGCGCCCCGGCGATCGTTGAGGTCGAGAGCATGGACCGTGCGGGCGGTGGTATCGCTTATGTAGAGCGTGGCGCCATCCGGGCTCAGCGCCAGGCCGGTGGGGCGCTCGAGTTGATCAACGATGCGCTCGGGCTCACCGTTCGGGGGGATGTAATAGACCGCCTCCACCGGTTGGGGCCCGGGTTGCGGCCGGGCGAAATCTGGATCGGAGAAGTAGATGCCGCCGTCTGCATCGATGACCACATCGTTGGGACTATTGAACCGGCGCTGGTTGTACCGCGCGGCGAGGACCTCGTACTGCCCTTCACGGTCCAGCCGCGAGATGCGGCCCCGTTCCTGCTCACAGATCACCAGCCCGATTTCCCGATGCCAGGCAAGACCATTGGCACCACCGCTCGACGAGCGGATGGGGTCGATCCGGCCGATGGTCGGGTCGAGCCGGTAGATGGTATTGGTCGGGATGTCCGTGAAGTACAGCCGTCCCTGCTGGTCCTTTACGGGGCCTTGAGTGTAGTCATACCCTTCGGCCACGCGCACCAACTCGGCCCCATCCGGCACCAGCGAAGGCCAACCCTCTTGCTGTTCAGCCTGAAGCGGTGGAGGGCCGGGTGGCTGCTGGCATCCGCCTGCTGTCACCGCTGCTCCAGACAAAAAGGCCAGCATTAACAGGGGTAAGGGCAGAGGCACTTGCAGCATAGCCTTGGCTCCTCGGGTAGACTCATTATTGATGATACAGCAGTGGGACACTGGTGGCGTGGCGGCTGTCCGCCCCCGCCTTGGCCCGGGTGCATGACACTCCTCGCGGGGTGGGGTGGGGGTGATATGCTATACGCGGTTGCCGCTACGGAAGGCGGCAGGTCGGTTTATACAAGGAGGTCCGTGATGCCGGCACTGACAACTCGG
>PUNN01000432.1 GCA_003552605.1 Phycisphaeraceae bacterium | reverse complement strand
GGCCCCCGGAAGCCCCGGCCTCCGGAAGCCCCGGCCCCCGGAAGACCCGGCCCCCGGAAGACCCGGCCCCCGGAAGCCCCGGCCTCCGGAAGCCCCGGCCCCCGGAAGCCCCGGCCCCCGGAAGCCCCGGCCTCCGGAAGACCCGGCCCCCGGAAAGCCCGCGGCTCCGGGAGGCCTCACGGGGGCGGCCTCCGGAAGGGGCCACGGACCCGGGAATAGGAGCCGCAAAACGCCGGGCCCTGGAAACGCGAAGCGGTTGCGGTGGCCTGGTGGCAGCGGTGCTTGGAACCCGCAGCGCAACGAGAACGGAAAAGTTCAATGACGCAACTGGCAGGACAACGCTTTCTCGATCCGAAGGTGATCGAGAAGATCAAGCGGCTCGATGTGCGCGCCCGGCTGGTGGTGGATGGGTTCATCACCGGCATGCACAAGAGCCCCTATCACGGCTTCGCCGTCGAGTTCGCCTCGCACCGCGAGTATGTGCCCGGCGATGAGATCAAGCATATCGACTGGAAGGTGTGGTCCAAGACCGACCGGCTCTACATCAAGGAGTACGAGGAAGAGACCAACCTGCGATGTACGGTGGTGTTGGACTGCTCGAAGTCCATGGCCTATGGCGAAGATGGGGCCGATGGCATGGGCAAGTTCGATTATGCGGCCACGTTGTCTGCCTGCCTCGCTTATCTGCTTCAGCACCAGGGCGACAAGGTGGGGCTGGTCATGTTCGACACGGCGATCCGCCGCAACCTGCCGGCATCGACCAACCCGGCGCACATGAAGCTGCTGCTGCATGAACTCGATGCAGCGAAGCCGGATGAGAAGACGGATGTGGCGGATGTGTTCCATCGGCTTGCCGATCAGATCGGCAAGCGCGGGCTTGTGGTGCTGGTTTCGGACCTGTTTGTCGATCCATCGCAGTTGATTCAGTCGCTGCGGCACTTCCGCCACCGTCGCCACGAGGTGGTGGTGTTCCACGTGATGCACGATCACGAGCTGACGTTTCCCTTTCAGGACAACACCCTGTTCCGGGGCCTGGAAGAGGAGCTGGAACTGTTGACTGAGCCGCGCGCGCTTCGAAAGAGTTACCTCGAGGCGGTGGACCGGTTCAAGACCGAGGTCCGCCGCGCCTGCGCCACCGCCGGGGCCGACTACGTGCCGCTTTCGAGCAAGGACCCGCTGGATGCGGCCCTGTCGTCGTACCTGGCGTTCCGGCAGCGGGTGGTTCGTGGCGCCCGCCGCCGATGAGGCGGCAATGAAATCGACAGCAGTGGCCGGCCGCGGCCGAGGCCGATGGGCTCAGCCTGCCACGCGGAGATGAATTGAAGATGCTTGGTTTTCTCGGAATCACTGCCGCCAATCCCGCACTGCTCGCCGGTGCCGCCGCGATCGCTGCGCCGATCATCATCCACCTGCTGGCGCGGCGGCGGTTCCGCATCGTGGAATGGGCGGCGATGACGTTCCTGCTCGATGCCGACAAGAAGAATCGCCGCCGCATCCGCATGGAGCATCTGATCCTTCTTCTGCTGCGCTGCCTGATCGTGATCCTGATTGCGCTGCTGGTGGCCCGGTTGATGATGGCCCCGACCGGCCTGGCCGCGCTGACGATGGGCACCACGCAGAACGAGCGGATTTTTCTGATCGATGATTCGCCGAGCATGGACGCCCGGCTGGATACCCGCAGCAGCCTCGAGACCGCCACGCGCCGCATCGCTGACTTCCTCGAGACGCTCTCGCAGGAGCAGCGGGGCGACCGGGTGACCCTCATCCTCACCTCTCAGCGTGACCGGCCGCTCGTGGTCGGGGCACCGGTGAGCAACGAGATGGAGGTCAACGAGCTTCGCGAGATGCTCATCGGCAGTGGGGGCGAAGGCGGTATCGAGCCATCAGCGCGACCGGCGCGGATGACCGCGGCGCTCGCCGCGGTGGGCCGCTATGCCGGCACGAGCGATGTGGCCCCCAACCAGTCGGTCTACATCGTCAGCGACATGCGGCAGCGCGAATGGCCGGAAGGGGATGGCGATGGCGGTGATGACAGTCTGATCGAGGCCTTGCGCTCGCTCGAAGCCGAGGTTGATGCCATGGCCGTGGTCGATGTCGGCGGCGAGGATACGACCAATCTCACGGTCACCGATATCTCGATCCATCCCGAGGACAAGGTCGCCGTCACCGGCAGGACCACCCGGTTCCTGGTCACGGTCAAGAATCATGGGCCTGCCGATGCCAGCGGCATGCGGCTTCGCCTGATGGCCGGCGGGACGCAACAGTCGATCGAGCCTGACCGCACCATTGCGCCGGGGCAGGAAGAAGTGTTCAACATGTCGGTCACGTTCGTGGAGACCGGCTACGAGCAGGTCAGTGTCGAGCTCGAATACCCCGATCAACTGCGGCTGGATAACACGCGATACACATCGGTTCGCGTCCACCCCGGGGTGCGGGCGCTGTTGATCGATGGGGGCGACCCGGACCCGCGGGCCCGGCGTGTGGCCCGATCGGAAGTCGGGGCGGTCCGCTTCGGCCTCGAGCCGCCGGGGCAGCAGCGCGGTGGTTATGCCATCCGTGCCGTCAGTGCCCATGCGTTCGGCCGGGTGGATGAGCGTACCCTCGACCGGGCGGACCTGTTCGTTATCGCCAACGTGCGTGAGCTTTCGGAACAGCGGATCGCCGAGATCGAACAGCGCGTTCAGGATGGCGCGGGCCTGCTCGTGTTCACCGGTGCCAACGTGCGGACCGGCGAATACAACCGCCTGCTCCACCGAGATGGTGAGGGCATGCTGCCGGTCGAGATCGGTTCGGCCGCGGGCGATCTGACCAAGGAACGCTGGGTCCGCATGCGAAGGGAGATGAGCGGCCATCCAGCGGCCGGGGCGCTTGATCCGGAATTGAACCGGCAGACGCAGTTCTACGTGTGGAACCAGTTGCGGATTCCCTCGCAGGCCCGCGAAGAGGGGGACGTGCAGGTGCTGGCCAGTGTCGATGATGGTGACCGTTCACCATTGATCGTCGAGAGCCGCTTTGGTGAAGGCCGGGTCATGGTCGTGGCCACCGATGCCGCGCGCGACTGGAGCAACTGGCCGGACATGCCCACCTTCCCGATCTTCCTCCAGGAGGTCGGCCGCTATCTTGCCCGGGCGCCGAGCGAGTATCGTGACATCGATGTGGGCGATCCGCTGGTTCATCAGATTGACCTGGCAAGCTTCCGCCCGCAGGTGCGCCTGCGCCCGCCGCGGGGCGATTTCATCCGGCGTACGGCCACCACCGATGAGGACACCGCCCGCACCGAGATTCGCTTTGGTGATGCCGATGAGACCGAACAGCGGGCCCGCATCGACCAGGTGGGTTTCTATAACCTCGAACTGACCCATCGCGATGGCGATGATGAGGACCAGCGTACCCGCAACATTCCCTTTGCCGCCAACATCGAGCCGGAAGAGGGCGATTTGACCCGCGCCGACACTGATGCGCTGCGACGGGCGTTGGCTGAGACTGATGTGCGGTTCGTTGGCGAAGATGTCGCCGGCGCCGGCATGCTCGGCGGCGGCCGCCGCGACCTTCGCAATACCGTGCTGACACTGCTGCTGATTCTGCTCGCTACGGAGTTGCTGCTTGGCTGGTGGTTCGGCCGGCGGCGGTAAGAACCATCCGATCGCTGGCCCCCCGTTGGAGCACACCATCAGGAACTTGATAATGCCTTGGATCAACCACGAAAATGCTGATGCAGAGATGGCATCGCCGGCGGTGCAGCGGGGCGGATTCAAGCGAGAGTTCTGTTTCCGCCATGTTGCCGGGGAGTTTGCGGCGCTGGCTTGTGCAATGATCCTACTGCTCGCGCAGTCATGGCTGCCCTTTACTGGAGTGCAGGTTCATGCGGATACTGAATCGCTGAGCGTGAATCATCCATCTTTGTATCATGATTCGGATGTTGTCGATGCGCTCCGTACAGCCGTTGATAGCGCTGAAAAGCGGAATTATCAAGACGCTGCACGGATGTTCCAGCGGGTGATTGATCGGTCGCTGTCATCTCCCACCCCGATAACGAAGGGCGAACACGCCTGGGTTCCGGTTAACCGGTGGGTCGAACAGTTGATCCGGGAGCAGGATGAGGGGTTGTTGTTACAGTATCAGGCGCTGGTGGAAGGGCGCGTGCGTTCATTGATGATGCGTGCATCGGGGGCGGAAGAAGAGGCCGTGCTGTCCGAGGTTGTCTCGCGCTATTTCCTCAGCAGTTATGGTGCTGAGGCGGCATTTCGTCTTGGAGTTATCCGCCTGGACCGCTACGCATTTGCACGGGCGAGGACGCTGCTGGAGAAGGCTCTGGATCACCCCAGCCTTGAAATCCCACGCAGCGATATTATCAAGCGACTTGCGGCGGTCGCGGCTTTCGAGGGAGATCATGAGGTTCTTGCCGCATATCGCGAGGAACTCGAGCAGGTTCACGAAGTAGACCAGGACCTCTTCACTAGACTTGAAAAGATCGCTGCGCAGGACGATGGACAGCGGCCGGAGAAGCTCTCCCAATGGCCAATGCATCTGGGGACCGCAGAGCGCCACGGACGCCAGGGGCCGTTGCGAGAAGCGGCATTCGAAAATACGGTTCCGTGGACGAAGTTGTGGCAGACCGATGCGGATTATTCGGGGGTCGGAGCGTCTAATGCAGGCATTTGTCGGCATGTGCCCTCGGTCTCATTGACCCGTGGCGAAACGCTCCGACGCTGGCGCGAGTTCGGTTGGACGCCGAGCAGGCGGTTGCATTTCGCCGACGGTCATGTGTTGTTCAAGACGCACCATTACGTCAACGGCGACGAGGCGCGGGACCACTCCATGCCGGCGCTCGTGGCGCTGGATATCAACAGCGGAGATGTGCAGTGGGCCGTCCCTCACCGGCCGCCGGCATGGATCACTGAACGGTCTTCTGAACGTGACACGGTGAGGCTGCACCGGGCCGACAGGCCGAGTTCCACCGAAGAACTGCTCCTTTTTGGCGATCGTATTTCTCAGGAAATGACGATCTCCGATGGTATTGTCTACAGCATCGCGGGGCATGAGTGGCATGCCGGCTCCGGAGGGTACCTGTCGCAGGCCGGTACGATGACCCGGTCATTCAGTCATTTCGGCCCCAATAGCCTCATCGCCGTTGAGTTGAAGACCGGAAGGCGACTGTGGCAGGTTCAGGGTGATCGCGGAAATCCATCGAAAGATATGAGGTTTGTGGGTGCGCCTCTCAAAGAGGGGGAAACGCTCTATGCACCTGTCGAGCAGCATGGGGGGCTGTACCTCATGGCACTTGATGCGTCGCCCCAAGAGCTTGACACAACGTGTGACGACCGCGTCCAGTGGAAGGTGTACCTGTGCTCGACACTGGAAGCTGAGTCGCGAGAATGGTCACCGGCCGGCATGACAATGGTGGATCGTGATGTGTTTATTGCTACGGGTCGCGGACTCGTGTTCGCCGTCGATGGCCATACCGGGACAATCAGGTGGGCGGCTTCGTACGAGCAGTCCGGAGAAGTGCCGCGGCACCCACGGGCGTTCGCAGGTGTGGAGCATCTCCGAGGATGGTTGGAGGACATCATCCTGCCGTGGGGCGGTGCGCTCATTGTTCTTCCATCGGATGCCCGCCGGGTGCTGCTGATTGATCAGGAGTCCGGGAAGCTCCTGGACGGCACCTTGGACTTGCAGCGCTATGAAGGCTTGGATCACCTGATCGGCACGACGGAGAACGGGCTGGTGGCTGCAGGCAATGAACACGTGCATCGTTTCGAAATTACCCGGGAACGGTCCCGGCAACTCTGGGCACGTCGTCTCGGGCCTCAGACCGGGCGCGGGACGATCGCCGGGAACATGATCCTGATACCGGTCGAGGACCGTATTTATCAGCTGCGACTCGAGGATGGAGAGGTCAATTCCTCTGTGCGAGCCGCATGGCGCCCGGGTCAAGGGAGGGCCAGCGAGCCGCTGGGCAACCTTTACAGCACTGGTGAATCTCTGCTTGTCGCCGGAATGAGTGGGGTGTATGCGCTGCTCGATGGTCCGAGTCGGCTGGCGCAGCTCGAAGCGGAGATTGCGATGACCGGGCTGACCGTCGACCATGTTGAAGAGCGGGCCTCGATCCTGCGAGCGATGGGCGATCCGGGGACCGCTGCTGACGGATTGCGCGGGGCATTGGAGACCATCCGTGATGAGTCATCAATGCGTCGGCTCCAGGCAAAGCTCCTGGAGGTGCTGATCGACAGCATCCGGCAAGGCAGTGACCGGCCGAGTGAGCTCTATGGCGAAGCTGAGTCGCTGGTGGACGGTGCGCGAGAGCGGTCGAGACTCGCATGGGCGATGGCCGCGCACTATGAGTCAAACGACAAGTGCTCCTCAGCGCTCGAGTATTGGCTCCTTGTGGCCGCCTGGGGAGGTGGAGCGGTGGTAAGCGTCGACCCCGCCTCAGAACTCGACCAGCAGTCGCTTCGTGTCCAGGCCATTGAAAAGATCGAAGCTTTCATTGACGAATATCCAGACAGGAAGGCACAACTGGAGGAAATGGCTGGCCGGCTTATGGTGCAATTCGAGGACGAAGATGCCGGCGTGACGCCCCTTCTCGATCTGGGTCTTGCCATTGCGAATACCGAAACGGGACGGCGGGCAATATTGACCGGCATCGAAAAGCTTTTACAGCAGCAGCGCATTGAGGAAGCCGAGGCAGTGCTGAAAGAACTCGCCTTCGCAGAGGCTGAGCGTTCCCGGCTGACCGGACAGGTAGCTCTGGCAAGGCTGTATCAGCGTGTTGGATGGCCCCGTCTGGCCCTGAGGCAATGGTCACAGATCGAATCCCTTGTTGATTGCGACGTCGAGGTCACATGGGATGCAGGCGGCGGCCGCACCATCGGCGAGATATATGGTGAACGTCGGCAAATTCTGAATGAAGCGGTTGAGGAATCCGGTCCCGTGCTGCGCCATGATGCTGAATGGCGCAAAGTGTGGCGTGAAGGCGATGTTCCCGGCACGAATCATCTGCTCAATCCCGGCTTGGGGGATGCTTCCGACCATCTGCAAGAGACGGTGCTGTTGCCGCAGCGTGAAAGCTCGACACTGGTAAGCCGTGGGGCAGAGACGGCGGCGCAATGGAAAATGCGTTTTCCGGAGAGCACAATAGTGAACAGGCAGATTGGGTTTGCCGGCGGCAATGTATGGGCCTTCCATGATCACTACCTGTCTGACACTAATGGTCGGATGCTGCGAGATGGCCACATTGGATTCGCAATCAGCCAGGAGCGGGTCATGGCTTATGGGCTCGTCCGGCGGGACGCCGGAAAGGGCCAGGTTGTGGAGCCGTTATGGGAGGTGTCGCACAAGGGGCATCTTGTACATGAGGCGACCGAGCCAATGCAATGGCCACGAGCGAGGCGGGGGATCGGTCCTTACGCGGTTGGAGCGGGCGTAGTTGCGCTTGCGTTAGTTGACGACGTGACGGCTGTGAATGTCGTGCGCGTGTTCTGTACACGCACCGGTCACCTTTTATGGCAGCGGCGGTCTGGGAATGATTCAATCGAGGGCGTGTCGGTATGTGGACCATATGTTGTTACGATCGATCGGTCAGACCGGATCGAGGTACATGACCGGCGGAGCGGTGCCATGCTCAGGGCGTTCCGACTTGAGGGCCGGGGCTCAGATCGGCCTGTGTTAACGCTGAACAGCGCCCTGGTCTATGTCGACGAGAACGACACCGTGAAACGGGTTGCCCTGCCCGGTGGCGAACAGCAGTGGTCGTTCGACGCCGGCGGGCGGGTGAGAACAATGCATGCAATGCCATGGGGCGAGGCGGTTGTCGTGACGGAAAACCCCGGCGGTATCCTGGTGGCCCGGCTGGATGAGGGGGAGCGTCTCTGGAGCGTGGATGAGCAAACCGTGTCACAATTGTTCGGCGGTGGCATCGAGGATGCGACATTGGCTGAGGACGGCAGTCTTGTCATCAGCGGGCACGATGGTGGTCGTGTTCCGCGTCTGGTCAGAATCGCCCCTGAGCACGAAGCTGGCACGGATGGGGTCACCGTCAATGTGCCGATCGGCGTTGCCCGGCCTTTGCTCGCTCAAGGAGCCGCGCTGAGAGCCGACTGGTTCATCGCAGCAGCGCAGATGGTTCCGACGGTGCATGTGGTTGGTGCTGGCCGGGGCGAAGTCGAGGTGCGCTTCAGCAGTTGGCCTGATGGGAAGCCGATAGAGCAACTCCGCCTGGAGGGGCCGGAGGATGGGCGGTTTAGAGGGATGACCGGCTCGACCGTTGTGGCCGGGCCGATGGTTCTGCTTGTCGAGTCCGGGGGTGTTGCCGCTTATACTCAGGAGGTGGATGAATGAGCAGTACATACGATATCCGCCAGCAGCGTTGCGTGAATCTGGAAGCCGTGTGCCTTGAAGAGCATCACGCTTTCTCCGGAAGGTGCGAGCATTCACTCGCGCCGCTCGGAGGCGGCACGGACACTCGGGCCGAAGCTGGAATGAAGTGCTATGGATGCAGCGAAAGCATGGCTGAACGATCGGTTCGATTGCGGCCGCGAAAGCGGACGATGCACGCGTTGGGTATGGTTCAGAGGTCGTGGGCGCCTATAAACGGAGTCTCAAGTGATGAATGATACATCCCGCAAAGGCAGGACATACAGTTGCATAATGCATGATGCATGGGGCACGAGGAATGTCGTTCTGTTCGTCGCTTTCCTCGGCATGCTTGCCCTGGGCATTCAGATGCATGTCGTTGCCGATCAGGAAGACCGTGCCGATGAAAGCCGGGACATGCTCGGCCCGGATCGACCGGACCTCGACCAGGATGCGGACATCGAGCCGCTGCTGCGCAACGCCCGTCGGTATGCCGACGATGGGCGATACAGGGATGCAGCGCGGCTGATTCAGCGGACGGTCGACAACGCCTACGAGCGGCGCAGCCTCCTCGTGCGCGGTGATCACTCCTGGGTGCAGATCCGCCATGCGGTGGAAAACCTGCTTCGCACGATGGATGATCAACTGCTGTCGCAGTATCAGTCGCTGGTCGAGGGCGAGGCGCGACGACTGCTGTCGCAGGCGACGGGCGAGAACGAGGAAACGGCTCTCGGTGAATTGCAGGGCCGGTTCTTCCTGAGCCGCCACGGGGATGAAGCTGCTTTCCGCCTGGGGGTGATCTACCTGGACCGCTATGAGTTTCCCCAGGCCCGTGCCCAGTTCAAACGGGCGCTGGAACACCCGACGCCCGGCGTCGAGCCGGAGGCCATTCACAAGCGCCTTGCGGCCATCGCCGCGTTCCAGGGTGATACCGATGAACTTGCATCGCAGATGGATGCGCTGGCCGGCTACGATGGGCTCGACGATGCGATGGCCGAGTCACTCGAAGCGCTCGTCGGCCGCGAGAGGCGGCGTGAAGAGGCGGTGGCGCTGGATGACTGGCCGATGCATTTCGGCACGCCGCGGCGCCATGGCCACCAGCCGGCATTGCCCGATGGGGCATTCGAGAGCGATCAACTCTGGACCACGATGTGGGCGAGCGATAAGGAGATGTTCGGCGTCAAGTCGCCGGCGGCGGACATGCAGGGACCTGCCCGAGGAATGCGGGTGCAATCCACGACCCGGACGGAGATGCTCAAGCGTTGGCGCGCCCACGGCTGGACGCCGAGCAGCCGGCTGCACTTTGCCGATGGGCTGGTGCTGTTCAAGACCCACCATTACATCAATCCGCACCGGCCCGACCAGCCGCCGCTGCCTGCCCTGGTGGCGCTGGATATGGAATCGGGCGAGCTCCAGTGGGCGGCGGATGTTGTGGCCCCCCGCTCCCTGACCGATAGCGCTTCAGCGAGTCGGGCCCGCATCATCCACCACGGCCGACAGCAGGGCACGGAGCAACCGACTTTCCTCGAGGAGATCCTGCTGTTCGGTGACCGCATTGCGCAGGAACTGACCATTGACGGTGGGGTGGTCTACACCGTAGAAGGCCACGAGTGGCTGGCCGGGACCGGCGGCCGTGTGGGCGGTGGGTGGGGG
>PUNN01000193.1 GCA_003552605.1 Phycisphaeraceae bacterium | reverse complement strand
GTGGGTATCTCGATCTGTGGCTCGGCTGCCTGCTCCTGCTCGACAGCGTCATCATCATCCGCGGCGACGTCGACTTCACTCGTGGCGTCGGCATCTTCGGCCTCGTCGGCCTCATCGACTTCCTTGTGGGCCGTGGCTTCGACGTCTTCATCCTGTTCATCCCGCTCGTCGTCATCCTCACGCGCCGGGTCATCTTCAAACTTCGGCGCCGACTTTTCATGGATGAACTTGTCGACGGCACGGCTGAGGCCTTCATACTCAGTGTAGAAGTCGCGCTTGCCGCTGAGCTTCTCTCGCAGCTCGCGTGCGGGGATGAAGCGCGGGTCGATCGAGAGTGCCCAGCTCGTGGCCACGAGCGCGCGGTCTTCACGGCCCTGCTCGTAATGATCCAGCGCCCGCTGGAGGTGGTAGCTGGTCATGCGCTCCCGCGCCCAGGGCAGCAGACCCTGGCGGGCACCGATGCGGATCATCTCGGCCCGATCGAGCATGTGATCGCCGGCCTTGGCCAACTGCTCATCATGAACGATGTTGGCGCGAATCATGAAGATGTATTCGGTCTTGTTGATGTCATCATCCTGGCCGCGGAAGGCAGCACCCACGAGAGGGATGTCGCCGAGGAACGGCACCTGCCGGCGGTTCACGTTGGTCTCTTCGCTGAACAGGCCGCCGAGGATCACCGTCTGGCCATCCTGGACCATGACGTTGGTGGTGAGGGTCTGCGTTGTTTCTTGGGGGACAAGCTGGCCGCTCCGCTCCTGCACATCGCCGGTGGAGATGGTCGGCCGCAGCTCGAGGCGGATGTTGCCATCGTCGGATACGAACGGCCGTACGGACAGTTGCGTGCCCGTCTCGAGGAACTCGACGGTGGACACGGTCGACACTTCGGTCTGGCTGGTGGTGACGAAGCCGCGGCGATCGCCCACCAGAAGGTCGGCCCGCTGGCGGTTGAGCACGAGCAGCTTGGGCTTGGCGAGCACGGTGGTGTCGGTAATGCCGGCAAGGGCCTCGACGACGACCGAGATGTTGTCCTCGACCACACCGAGCCGGAAGCCGCCCTCATCCGACTGCACGGCGGTGCCGGTGAGGCTGTTCTCGCCGCCGTCACTGTTGCCGAGCAGGGCGCCCACCGGGTTGAGCGGATTGGCGATGTCCACGGTCTTGAAGTCGGCGAGCACCGAGAAATCCACACCCATTCGATTCTCTTCGGTCAACTGAACGCCCAGGATGGTGGCTTCGATCAGGACCTGCTTGGGCCGGGTGTCGAGTTCCTTGATGACCTCTTCGATCCGCTCGATGTTATCGGGGTAGTCATCGATGACCAGCACGTTGCCGAGCGCATGGCTTTCACCGCCGGCATCGCCGATCGACGGCTGGATGCCCGCGGCCTCTTCCGGGGAGGCCGAGATGCTGCCGGCGGAGCTGAGCCGCGACTGCACGAACGCGGCGGCATCGCTGGCACGCATGTAATTCAGCCGGATCACGCGGCTGACGGTCTGGCGGTCCTGGTCCTCGATCTTGGCGAGCTCATCGGCGGTGTAGACGTAGACGAGGTTGTCCTTCTCGCGGTAATCGAGCCCGTTGGGGTGCAGCACCGCATCGAGGGCCTGCTCGAAGTCGACATCGTAGAGGTTGGCCGTCACCGTCCCGCTGACGTTGCGGCTGGCCACGATGTTCTTCTTCGACTGGTACGACAGCAGTTGCAGCACCTTCGAGATATCGAGGTCCTTGACGTGCAGATCGAATTTGCCGAACGCACCAGGTGTCACACTCGCTTCGATGTCCCCCTCATCCTCGGGGTCGACGAAGACACCGGCCTGCTCGTCGGCCTCTGGCGTCGCTGCTTCGTTGTCCTGCCCGTTACCAGCGGCGACGGCGAAGCTGAACCCGGCGATCACCGCCACGACCGTGACACACTGAACCATCCATCGCCTGCTCGACATATTCATGCTCCTTGGGGACAGCACCCTTGCCTCATCCGTTGTTTGAACGTGGCCCGCGTTGACGCCGGCGGGCCTCTTTCCCTGGTTTGGGGCAGCGCTGCGGCTGCCGGTCAGCGCGATCCGGCCGGCGCCCGGGCGGGCACTTGCCATGGTGTGATAGATCGGCAGGCGGAACGGCCTACTTTGCCCGGATTACCAATCCATATGCACTTTCACCATTTACCCCTGCCTCGCCAGCTTGACATGACCGTTACCACCCTCACCGCCGTACCCCTGCCGTATCAGCAGCGCCGACGCAATGATTACCGGACCCCGATTTCTGCACAGCGACGGATCGCTCGGAGCAAGTCCTCAACGGGTGCGCCGACCGTTGCCATTCAGGAAGAGGCTTCGGGGTTATCCGGAGCCTCCGGGCCTTGCGGCGCTTTCGAGGGGGAGAGGTCGACGCCGCTCTGGCTCACCAGTTCGAGAAATGCGCGGGTGAACACGAAGTTATGCTCGGGCAGGTCGAGGCCGGTGCGGGCCTGGTCGATGTGGCTGAACAGCAGCTCGATCTCGGCAAGAGGAACCGGCGCGGCGTGGGGCTGATGCGGGTCCAACCGCTCGACGTGGCCATGGGTCGAGGCACCGGCACCGTCGAGCCGGACAACCTCGGCGGTATAGCGAAGGCAGTAGCCGGGCCAGGCGGCCTCGGTGAAGCGCGCGCGACCCACCTTGGCCAGGATCACCTTCTCGCGGAAATCATTGGCGTGGCCGACGAGGATACCGGCGGTCTGAGCCATCCCCTCGAGGATGAGGGGGTTGGGCAGCACGGGCATCGCCGGATGGTTATCGGTGGCCGGGAAATGGTCGTGGAGCACTTCTTCAGCGAGCGAGATGTTCTTGACCGCGATGCAGCGAACGCCGCGCTCGAGCTCGATGATGCGGTCGATCCAGATCCATCGCATGGGCCGTCGCCTGGGGGTTTGGGAGCGCCATCGCGGCGGTGCTGGGCGTGCTTCGGCCGGCTCGGGCCCTGCTTTCCCAAAGCCGCTTGCACGGGGAGTTGCAACAGCCGGCGCTTACCTTTGTGGGCTGCATCCGGGCGTCACTTGCTGGGGCCACCTCCGTGGGTGAACTCCCGGGGGCCGATGGTCCGGGGGGCCGGGGCGCCCGGGGGGTCAGGCCGTCTGGCTTTCGAGCTTGCTCATGACGAAGCGCACGACGGTATCGACGGTGAACAGGTCCCCGACCGCCTCGACCGAACGGTCCTTCTCGAACTCGGTCAGGTCGGCGTGGGGCAGGCGTGCCCGCAGCACTTCGAGGCCTTCATCCGTCACCTTGCCATCGTTGACGTAGCGTGCATCATTGAGCACGTTGTCGGGAAACAGTTCGCTCTGCTCGATCTTGATGCCGAAGGCCTTCTCGAGCCGGAAGACGATGTCGAGAAAGTCGATGGATTCGGCCCCGAGGTCGGACACGAGCCGGGCTTCGGACTCGACCTCATCCTCATCGAGGCTGAGCGCATCCATGAGCACGTTCCGCACCTTTTCAAAAACATCCTGTTGATCGGCCATCGAGGGCAACTCCAATGGGGTTGATTCGTTCAGGTTTCAGTGGCGGGATGGCCGCCGGGCCCGGGGCCGGTTGGTGGTGGCTCGGGCAGTGGTTCAAGCGTCAGCCGACCCTGCACGGCGGTCTGCCCCTCGACGCGCCCGAGGCCGTCGAAGCTCAGCTTCGGCCGCTGAGCGGTCTCGGGCTCGGCCGTGGGCTCGGCGGCCCGGGCGGGCGGTTGGCCGCGGAAGCTGACGTCGACCTCGAGCAGTTGTCCGGGCCGGACAAGTTGCCCGTAGCGCACGCCGCGGACTTCGGAAAGCACCCACGGTCGGGCAATGTCGGGTCTTGCCGCGGCGGCGAGGCATCGCGCGGCCTGGGCCATCGCCTCGATCATCATCACACCGGGCAGCACGGCGAAGCCGGGGAAGTGGTCTGCGAGGTACTCCTCGGCCGTGGTCACCGCCTTCACCGCCACCACCCGCCTCGCATCCTGCTCGATGATGCGGTCGACGAGGACGAATCGCACGGGGGCCTCCTGCCGGCACCTGCCGGCACCCGGCCACCCGCCTCGGGGCCGGATCAACCCGGGAGTGTAGTAACCCCCGCCACGGGCGGCAACACCTCCAAGAACGCGGCCAGGGCAAACGCATGTAGACGCGAAACCGGGTGGCATGGTCAGCGGCCGTCCGCGGCCGATGGCCATGCGGCTCCGTGGGATTCCGGGGGTTGCGGGCGCTGCGGAGGCCCCTTGGGACTCGCATGGCCATCGGGCTGAAGACTCCCGGAAAGCCCGCTGACACAGCCAGCATACCCGCTTGGAAGCATAAGAGGGTCGCGCAAAATGTCATGCGCCCCCTGCCAATCGTGGGCACTGTGCGAAAACATTCCCCCCATTTACAATCCCCGGGCTCCGGCCTCCCGCAGCGCCCACCGCCATGACCGAGATGGTCGAGGAAGACGTCCATGCCCCACCGCCCCGATTTCCACCTCCACGCCGCGCCTCCCGATTCGACCACATCAGCGCCGGGGGCCCATCGTGAGGGGCGGCCAAGCGGATCACGCCGGTCGGACCCGCTGCTGCTCGAGGTCGCCTGGGAAGTGTGCAACCAGATCGGCGGCATCTACCAGGTGATCCGGTCCAAGGCGCCGGTGATGGTCGAGCGCTGGGGCAGCCGCTACGCCCTGGTCGGGCCCTACCACGCGCAGAAGGCGACGGTGGAGTTCGAGGAAGCCGCGCCCACCGGTGTCATCGGGCAGGTGGTCAAGCAGATGCAGGATGAGGGCCTCGGGGCCCATTACGGCCGGTGGCTGGTCACCGGCCGGCCGCACGTGGTGCTGCTGGACTATCTTTCCATGTTCCCCCGCCTGCACGAGGTCAAGTACCGCCTGTGGGCCGATCATGGCATCGGCCTGCCGGGCGATGATGAGTTGATCAACAACTGCATCGCCTTCGGTGAGATGGCCCGCCAGTTCCTCTGGCTGCTCGGCCAGCGCGAGCAGGGCCGGCGCCGCTGCATCGCCCATTTCCACGAATGGATGGCGGCGGTGGCCACGCCGATGCTCCGCCGTGAGCAATGGCCGGGCGCGATGGTCTTCACCACCCACGCCACGGTCCTCGGCCGCTACCTCGCGATGAACGATGACCATTTCTACAGCCACCTGCCGTTCTACAACCCCGAGCGGGAGGCGGCCAAGTTCCTCGTCGAGCCGCAGTACCGCATCGAGCGCGCTGCGGCGCATGGCGCGCACGTTTTCACCACCGTCAGCGATGTCACCGCACTCGAATGCCGCTATCTGCTCGGCCGCGAGACCGACCTCTGCCTGCCCAACGGCCTCAACATCCAGCGGTTCGAGCGGCTCCACGAGTTGCAGAACCTGCACGGAAGGTTCAAGGAGCAGATTCACTCGTTCACCATGGGCCACTTCTTCCCGAGCTACGCCTTCGACCTCGACAAGACGCTGTACTTCTTCACCTCCGGCCGATTCGAGTTCCGTAACAAGGGCATGGACCTCACCGTCGAGGCCCTGGCGAGGTTGAACCATCGGCTCAGGGAGATCAACAGCCCCATCACCGTGGTCTGCTTCCTCATCACGCGACGGCCGGTGCGCTCGATCAACATCGGCGCGCTCGAGGGCTCGGCGATGCTCAGCGAGTTCCGCACGGTCAGCGACCACATCAAGCAGCAGATCGGCCAGCGCCTGTTTGAAGCTTCCGCCGCCGGGCGCATTCCCGATCTCAACACGCTTGTGGATGAATACTGGATTCTGCGCATGCGGCGGACGATCCACAGTTGGCGGAGATCCATGCCGCCGCCGATCGTCACCCATGACCTTGTCGATGACCGCAACGATGCATTGCTGAATCAGCTTCGCACTTGCCGCCTGTGGAACCAGGCTTCCGACCCGGTGAAGGTCATCTACCATCCCGACTTCATCACCGCAACCAATCCGCTGCTGGGCATGGATTACGATGAATTCGTCCGTGGCTGCCACCTCGGCGTATTTCCGAGCTATTACGAGCCCTGGGGCTATACGCCGCTGGAGTCGATCGCCCTCGGTGTGCCGGCGGTCACCAGCGACCTTTCCGGCTTCGGCGCGCATCTGAAGCAGCATCACCAGGATCACGACCAGCACGGACTGTGGGTGCTCGAGCGACGCCACAAAAGCTACTGGGAAGCGGCCGAACAGTTGACACAGCACATGTTCGACATCACGCAGATGACCCGGCGTGAGCGCATTTCCCTGCGCAACAACGTCGAGGCGTTTTCACTCAACTTCGACTGGTCGCAGCTCGCCGAAGCCTACCACCGCGCCCACGAACTCGCCCTCGAGCGCGACTGAGCCGTCCGCATCGCTCAGGTGCGGTAGTCCAGCAGCACATCATCCCCAAGGCAGCACGTGCGCTGCAATCGCATGGTGGCAAGCGCCTCGGCGCGTTCACATCGCAGGCCACGCACCGCGCCGATGGCATCCGCGCAACCCATCAGCTTCGGCGCGATGAACACCAGGCACTGATCGATCAGCCCCTGCCTGTAAAGACTTCCCATCAGCCGGCCGCCGCCTTCGATGAGGACGTTGGTCACACCGTGACGCTCCACCAGTGCTTCGAAGACCGGCCGCAAGGCCCACGGGCCATCGCCCTGCGAATCCGGCCGGCCCAGCGGCAGCAGCTCGACACCGCGGGCGGCGAAGTCCTTCAGCTTCGGTGGCGCGGCGGCAATTACCTCGGGTGACACAGCCAGTGTCAACGGCACGGCCGGCAGGTCATCGAGCAGCTTCGCATTGTCCGGCAGGCGCAGTTGCGGGTCGAACACGAGTCGCCGCGCTGTCCGCCGCGGATCGACGTCGCGGGCGGTCAATTGCGGATCATCCGCCAGGGCCGTGCCGATGCCACAGGCAATGACATCCACGCGGCCTCGAAGCCGATGCACCAGCCGCCGCGAAGCCTCGCCACTGATCCAGCGACTGTCGCCGGTGGGAGTGGCAATCGCCCCATCAACCGTCTGGGCCCACTTGGCAATCACCCAGGGCAGGCCGGTGCGCACCCGTTTGATGAACGGGGCGTTCAGCTCAGCCGCGGCTTCGCCGCAAAGCCCAACCTCCACGCCCATTCCGGCTGCGCGCAGCGCGGCGATGCCGCGGCCGGCCACCTGTTGATAGGGATCGGCCATGGCGATGAACACGCGGCGGATACCGGCGGCGCGGATCGCCTCGGTGCAGGGCGGAGTCTTGCCCGTGTGACAGCACGGCTCGAGGCTGACGTACATCTCAGCCCCGGCCACCGCTCGGCCGGCGGTCCCGGCCGCCTCGATCGCCTCGACCTCGGCATGAGGGCCACCGAAGCGGCGGTGATAGCCCTCGGCGATGAGCCGGCCACCTCGGGCGATGACCGCCCCGACCATCGGATTCGGCTCGACCCACCCCAGCCCGCGCGCGGCCAGTTCAAGCGCCCGCCGCATGTGAAGCTCAAAAGGAGGGCCAGTAACGTGTTTGGGCGATTCCACATCGGCATGGTAACCGCTGCGCAGCGTGCCGACCGCTGGTGTCACAGGGCGCTCAATGGGTGGCTCGCACTGCCGTCGACGAACTTCCCGATACGGCTTCGTCAACTGTCTGATCGCAAGAGGGTTAAAATTTCAACGATCGCGCACTAAAACCTGCGCCTATGTGGCAGACCGCCGCATGCTCGTGATCGCCGGCATCCTGATGGTCTAAGGCCGGCCGCAATCACGCCATCACCCTTCTGACCAGGGTGCTGGATCGTAAGAAGCTGCCAGGCAAGCATTTACTGGATCTGTAGCACCGGCAATGGCCGATGGAAGTAAGCGGTCGCACGTTGAAGCAGGCGATGAGTCATACCAAGGTCCACGCGACCACCGCCGCGCTGGCGCAGATGCACTTGGCGGTGGTGGGCAGCCGAAGCTCGCGAGGCGTTGAGATCAGGCTTGCCCAAGCGTCATTCGTGTCTGGTGCTCTCGAGTGATCTCGAGACCGTGGCGGCTCAGAGGCGGTACATCCACCGGGCCAGGCCGCGCAGCCGGGGGTTCTGCATGCGCTGGGTCATCCATGTTTCCGCCGCGCGCTTGCTCAGGAACGCCATCGACGGGAATGAGTGCTGGAGGAACATGATGTGGTGCATGCGCAGGCGCTGCTGGATGGCGAGGGCCCACTCGTTGATGGCCTCGGGCGAGCCTTCCCCGATGATGCCGGCGCTGTAGATGCGGCCGGTGGGGCTTGTGAGGATGCGGACGAAGCCGCTGTCGACCCCTTCGGCGATCGCCGCACCGTAATCCTCGTAGCGGACGGTGATCGGTTCGTACTTCACCCCCCGCTTTTTCAACTCACTCTCGCGCGGTCCGACCCAGGAGAAGGCGGGGTCGGTGAAGACGGTCCAGGGCACCACGTAGCGCTGGTAATTGCGCTTGAACGGGTGCGGTGTCATGGCGTTGATCAGCGCCAGCATGCCCTGGTGCATCGCCGCGTGGGAAAACTGGGCATAGCCGTTGCAGTCGCCGGGGGCGTAGATGTTGCCGGCGGTGGTGCGAAGGTGGCGGTTGACCTTGATGCCCGCGTCGGTATAGGCGACCCCCGCATTTTCCAGCTCGAGTGCGCCAAGGTCCATCCGCCTGCCGGTGGCCACGAGCAGCTTCTCTGCTTCGAGCGGGGCATCTTCGTCCGCTTGGACAGCGGTGGTGCCGTTGTCGCGGTGCTCGATGCGCCGGATCGTGCGGTTGGGGCGGATCTCAATGCCATCGGCCTCGAGGCTGTGTGTCAAAAGCGCCGTGGCATCGGCATCCTCCCGCCACATCACACCGGAGCCGCGCATCACCATCGTCACGCGGCTGCCGAGCCTGGCGAAGGCCTGGGCCATCTCGGTCGCGATCGCCCCGCCGCCGAGCACGGTCATGGATTCGGGGATGCGTTCGAGTTGGAAGATGTTCTCATTGGTCAGCACGCGCTTGGCATCGAGCCCTTCGAAAGAGGGCAGTGCCGGCCGCGTGCCGACGCAGATGAAGATGCGGCGGGGGGTCCCCCGCCGGTCGCCCACGTCGAGGGTGTGCCGGTCGATGAAGCGGGCCTTGCCTTCCTGGAGGATCATGTCGACCTTGTCGAACATGGCCATGGTCTTGTTCTGGCTGATGTAGCCGAGCGACTGCTGCACCTGGCCGAATGGCTCGAGCACGCGTGGCGGCTCGAGCGGTGCGAGGGCGTACTTGTCAAGCCGCGCCACGGTCTTTCGCACCTTGGCCATGCGAAGCAGGGCCTTGCTCGGGATGCATCCGACATTCATGCACTCGCCCCCGACCTTGTTCGCCTCGATCGCGCAGACGCGAAGGCCCATCTGCGAGGCCATGATCGACACGGCCATGCCGGCGGGCCCGAGGCCGATGACGGCGAGATCGTATTCGTACCGGTTACGTCCGAACATGAAAAACTCCTTGAAGCCGGGGCCATTGCAAGCCCGCATGGTATGGCGGCAAGCACTGATCGAGCCGTCGCCGCGCATCGGCCTGCGGCCGACAAACACCGGACAGACGAGTGTGCTGATTGTAGGCCATGATGTCGGTCGAGGCGGGTCCGGGTACCGCGGCCTGCTGCCTCCTTCCCTCGGCAGGTGCGGGCCATTGTCTGTCCCCGGGGGGCAAGTTGGGCGCTAAAGAAAACGGACAAACCCTGGGATCTGCTGGCAACGGCCTTGGCACACTGGGAAGGTCCTCGTTCCATGCAGGCCCCCGGACAGCAGGCGATGGATGCGATGGCCACATTATTCCGCCCCCGCCTGTGCCTGGCCATTTCTCCCGGGCAAAGCCACGCCTCCACTGGCCGGCAGACGGGGGTGTATGACACGCGCCGCGGCTGGACGGTCGGGCCTTCACTCCCCTCTCCCTCGGGAGAGGGGCCGGGGGTGAGGGGCGGGGCCGGACGGGCTCTGCGTTTTTTCCCTCACCCCAGCCCTCTCCCGAAGGGATAGTGAGCAAAAGTCTTCCGCGACATGTCTCATGCACCCGGCAGATGTTACTCCCACCGACCCC
>PUNN01000433.1 GCA_003552605.1 Phycisphaeraceae bacterium | reverse complement strand
GGCTTCCGGGGGCCGGGGGGGTCAGGCGCGGAAGGCTTCGGCCACCGGGGCATCCTTGTCGGCCTCTGCGGTGATCGTTTCGAGCAATCGTTCGATTACTGTATCGGGCGTAATGCCTTCACTTTCAGCGTTGAAGTTGGTCAGTACGCGGTGGCGCAGCACCGGCTTGGCGATGGCTTTGATATCCTCGGTGGTGACGAAGTATCGCCCATCGAGGGCCGCCCGGGCCTTGCCGCCGAGCAGCAGGTACTGCACGCCACGCGGGCCCGCTCCCCAACTGACCCATTCCCGGATGAACTCGGGGGCCGAGTCTTCGAGCACACGGGTAGCCCGAACGAGGCGGAGGGCGAATTCGATCACGTGCGGTGCCACCGGCACCCGCCGGACGATCTGCTGCATCCGCAGAATCTGCTCGCTGTCGAGCACCTTGGACACCTCAGTGTCGAAAGTGGCGGTGGTCATCTCGGCGATGCGGTATTCCTCATCGAAGCTTGGATACTGCACGAATATCTTGAACATGAACCGGTCCTGCTGCGCCTCGGGCAGCGGATAGGTTCCTTCCTGCTCGATCGGGTTCTGCGTGGCGAGCACGAAGAACGGCGATTCGACCTTGTATTCGCGGCCGCCGACGGTGACATGCCGCTCCTGCATCGCCTCGAGCATCGCCGCCTGCGTCTTGGGCGGGGTGCGGTTGATCTCGTCGGCGAGGATGACATTGGCGAAGATCGGGCCGGGCAGGAACTTGAACTCACGCCGGCCGCTGGCCTTGTCCTCCTGAATCACCTCCGTGCCGGTGATGTCGGAAGGCATCAGGTCCGGGGTGAACTGGATGCGGTGGAACCGCAGGTCGAGGCAGTCGGCGAGGGTGCTGACCATCAGCGTCTTGGCGAGGCCGGGCACGCCCTCGAGCAGGCAGTGCCCCTGGCTGAAGATGGCCACGAGCAACTGCTCGACCACATCGCTCTGACCGACGATCACCCGGCCAAGTTGCTGCTTGACCTTCGTTGCAGCTTCATTGAGGCCGCTGAGTGCCTCGAGGTCCTGCTCGCTCAGTTCCGCCTGTGCCGTGACCGCGGCGGCCGTATCCTGGGATTCGGGAAATTCTGTCATTGTCTGCTCCGGGTTAAGAAAACGCATCCACAATCAAGCCGACGCTGCGCTCGCAGCGCCGGAAGGCTTCATCGCCGCCACGGCGGGAGCCGCGGCGGATCGGCCCAGTGCCCTTCAGGCCGGGACGGACCACAGTCAACGCTGGAAGATCGGAAGGTAACCGTATGGCAGTGCCAGCACCGTCACCGCCACGGCCGTGTCGTAGGTCGTGCCCACCTGGTCGTCCCAGCTTCCATCATCGTTCTGCGCCGACACCAGGTCATCCTGCAACCGGGGGTAGAACCACGCCCAGTCCTCTTCGTTCGTACTCAGGTACATCGCCTGCGCGGCGTAGAAGATGGCGTAGCTGTAGTGACCGCGGAACACGCGGGTATCGTCCGACTCGCGCATCAGGTTGCGCAGGTATTCCATGTTGCGCTGAGCCACGGGGTGCTCATACTCCCCTGCGTTGTTCAACGAGGCCACCGCCTGTGCCGTAATCGGCGGCCGGCTCGGCCCCCCTCGCCCGGCCCGGTAGCGAATCCCGCCATCCTCGTTGGCACTTTTCTCGATGTACTCGATCGAGCCCTCGATCGCTTCCGTGGGCACCAGGATGCCGGCATTGCGGCAGGCGCGAAGGCCCTGTACCTGTGTGATCGTCACCGACCCCTCATCATTGGTCGACTCGGGCGTGTAATACCACCCGCCGAGGTCCGACTGCGATCCCGCCGTAAGCCTCACCGCCCGCTGGAGGGTCTGGCGGATCTGATCCTGAAGGCGGGGGTCGGTCTCCGTGCCATAGACCTCGGCAAGGAAAAGCAGCGAGAATCCGTGGCCGTACATCGATCGCTGCTCTTCCTGCTGACTGGCGATCAGGCCCGTGTTTGTGTTCGCTTCGCGGAGGACAAAATTCACCGCCCGCCGGACCTGCTGAGCATACGGCCCCTCGGTCGGGGTGTTGCCCCCTGCGAGCAAAGCCAGTCCCGCCATCGAAGTCATGGCCACGGGGTAGTTGCCTTGCCCACCGTGGGTACGCCAGGAACCATCGTTACGTTGGGTACGGGCAAGGTAGGCCATCCCCCGTTCGATGGCCCGCTCGGTCTCGGCCCGCATCCCGGCCGGCCGCGGGGCCGCCTGCCTCGCTTCGCTACCCCGGGGGGTCAGCGGCGCGGTGGGGGCTAGAACCCCGAGCAACATTGCCCCGAGCGCGATCGCCGCCGTCATGTGCCGCCTTACGCCTTTTCCATGCGTCATAAACGCAAATCCTTCCAAAAAAGCCATTTACACCGCGGCCGCCCCGCAGAGGCCGCCCGACAGCCCTGCGACGGCAACGTAGCGTACGGGCTGCCCCTTACCCTACGTCTCATAAGACGCCACCGCCCACCCGACCGCTGTCACGAACCTTCAAGATCGGGCTGGCCCCGGGCACGACCTTGCCACGCACAAGGACACCCGGAAACTCCCCCGTAGCCTGGGCGAGCCGCGCGGCGGGACGGGCGGCGAAGCCGGCCTCGACGCCAACCGCACGGCAACCCGCCTGCTCGGGCAACTGCCGGGATGACAAGGCTGACCCGGGGTCGCCTCGCCTCCCATGCGAGCGATGGTCGGCGGCCCATAGAATCGGGCGATGACCGCGACCGACACCTACACCCTCATCAGCGAGTACACCCCCACCGGGGACCAGCCCGATGCCATCGAGGCCCTCGTCGCCGGGATCGAGCGCGGCGAGAAGTACCACACCCTCCTCGGCGCCACCGGGACGGGCAAGACCTTCACGATGGCCAACGCCATCGCCCGGGTGAACATGCCCACGCTGGTCATCAGCCATAACAAGACCCTCGCCGCACAGTTGTACGAAGAGTTCCGCGAGTTGTTCCCGGACAACGCCGTCTGCTACTTCGTCAGCTACTACGACTATTACCAGCCCGAGGCCTACATCCCCCAACGGGACATCTATATCGAGAAGGATGCCTCCCGCAACGACGACCTCGACCGGCTGCGCCTCGCCGCCACCACCAGCCTGATCAGCCGAAACGATGTGATCGTGGTCGCGAGTGTGTCCTGCATCTTCGGGCTCGGCTCTCCGGAGAGCTACAAGAAGGGGGTGATCAGCGTCACCCGGGGTCAGCAACTCGACCGCCGCGCGTTTCTCACCGCCCTCGCCGACATGCAGTTCACCCGCAACGACATCGAGTTGAAGCGCGGGACCTACCGGGTGCGGGGCGATGTCATCGAGGTCCACCCCGCTGAGGAGGAGTACGCCGCGCGCCTCGCCCTCTTTGGCGATGAGGTCGAGAGCATCGAGCTTGTCAACCCGACCACCGGCGAGCTGCTCGCCGAGGAGAAGCAGCTTTTCATCTACCCCGCCGTTCACTACGTCATGGACCCGCAACAGGTCGAGACCGCCGCCGAATCGATCCAGCAGGAGCTTGACCAGCGGGTGCTCGAGCTGCGCAGCGAAGGTAAACTCCTTGAAGCCCAGCGCTTACAGGCGCGCACCCGCTACGACATCGAGATGATCCGCGAGGTCGGCTTCTGCTCCGGCATCGAGAACTACTCCCGCCACCTCGACGGCCGGCCGCCGGGGAGCAAGCCGTGGACACTGCTTGACTATTTCGATGCCGCCCCGGGCCTGCGGCCGCCGGGTCAGTGGCTGATGATGATCGATGAAAGCCACGTGACCCTTCCGCAGCTTCGCGCGATGTACAACGGCGACCGGGCCCGTAAGCAGACACTTGTCGACCACGGCTTCCGACTGCCGAGCGCGCTTGACAACCGGCCGCTGCGCTTCGAGGAGATCGAGGCCTCCTGGCCGCAGGTGGTCTTCGTCAGCGCCACGCCCGGTCCGTACGAGCTCGAGAAGACCGGCGGCGCCGTCATCGAGCAGATCATCCGCCCCACCGGCCTCGTCGACCCCGAGGTCGTGGTGCGGCCGGCCGAAGGGCAGGTGCCCGACCTGCTAGATACGGTGCGGCAGCGCACCGCCGCGGGCGAGCGCACGCTCGTGACCACACTGACCAAGCGCCTCGCGGAAGACCTCGCCACGTACATGTCCGGGGAGGAGATCAAATGCCGTTATCTGCACAGTGAGATCGAGACGCTCGACCGGGTGCAGATCCTTCGCGAGCTGCGCCAGGGCGACTTCGATGTGCTCATCGGCGTCAACCTGCTGCGCGAGGGGCTCGACCTGCCGGAGGTGTCGCTCGTGGCGATCATGGACGCCGACAAGACCGGCTTCCTGCGCAGCTCGACCAGCCTGATCCAGCAGATCGGCCGGGCGGCCCGGCACGAGCATGCCACGGTCATCCTCTACGCCGATGAGGTGACCGAAGCGATGCAATACGCGATGGATGAGACCAACCGCCGCCGCGCCAAGCAGCTTGCCCACAACGCCGAGCACGGCATCACACCGCAGACGATCCGCAAGGAAATCCGCCGCGGCATCGAGCTCGAGCTGCGCGCCCGCCAGACCGCCCGCAAGGCGATCGGCATGACCGGTGAGGACCAGGACCAGACCTTCGATGTGCATGAGATCGTGACCGAGCTCGAGAAACAGATGTACGAGGCGGCCGAAAACCTCGAGTTCGAAAAGGCCGCTGACCTGCGCGACCGCATCGAACAGATCAAGGCCTCCCCCGACGGCGCTGCCCTCGCCACCTACGCCGGCAAACCCCAGCAAAAGGGCAAAAAGGGCAATACCCGCTCCACCCAAACCGACACCCCCGGAAGCCCCGGAAGCCGCCCGCGGAAAGCGGGTGGATCGAAAAAAGGGTGATGAGGGAGCACCGGTATGGTGGGATGTCAACGGCCGGTGCTTCTACGGCACTGTCCAGGCAGCGCACGCCGGCAGCCGCATCGCGCTATCGCTGGAAAATCGGCACGTAGCCGTAGGGTAGCGCCAGGGCGGTGACGGCGGTGGCGGTGCCGTAGGTGGGGCCGACGAAGTCGCCCTCCCAGCTTCCATTGTCTTGCTGCGTGTCGAGCAGGTCGTTCTGAAGCATCGGGTAGAACCAGGCCCAGTCATCCTCATTGGCGCTGAGGTACATCGCCTGCGAAGCGTAGAAGATGGAATAGCTGTAGTGGCCGCGGAAGACGCGGGTGTTGTCGGCATCGCGCATCAGGTTGCGGATGTATTCCATGCTGCGCTGTCCGACGGGGTGTTCGTATTCACCGGCGTTGTTCAGCGAAGCCACTGCCTGCGCCGTGATTGCCGGCAGGCTGTTGCCGCCGCGGCGGGCGGTGTAGCGGATGCCGCCATCATCGTTGGCGCTCTTCTCGATGTACTCGGTGGACTGCTCGATCGTCTCGGCGGGCACGAGGATGCCTGCGTTGCGGCAGGCTCGCAGGCCCTGAACCTGCGTGATGGTGACAGACCCTTCATCATTGCTCGAATCGGGGGTGTAGTACCAGCCGCCGTAGGTCGATTGCGACTCGCTGGTGAGCTTCACCGCACGGTTGAGGATCTGGCGTATCCGCTCCTGGAGCCGCGGGTCGGTCTCCATGCCGTAGACCTCGGCGAGAAACAGCATCGAGAAGCCGTGGGCGTACATCGGGCGCTGCTCCTCGCCGCGGCGGGCGATGAGGCCGCTGTTGCGGTCGGCAGCACGGACGATGTAGTTGACCGCCCGGCGGACGTTGGCAGCATAGGGCCCCTCGCTCGGGGTGTTGCCGCCGGCAAGCAAGGCAATGCCTGCCATCGAGGTCATGGCCACGGGGTAGTTGCCCTGCCCGCCATGGGTCCGCCACGAGCCGTCGCTACGCTGGGTGCTGGCGAGATATGCCAGGCCGCGCTGAATGGCCCGCTCGGTCTCGGCCCGCATGCCGGGCGGCCGGGGTGAGACCGGCTGGCCCGAGGCGCTGGCCGCCCGAGCCGTGAAGCCCGCCCGGTCGCGCTCCACCGTCTGCCATCCTGGTAACATGACCGCCGCGATCGCCATAGCGAGCAGCATCTTCAGCCGGATCCCGTGTCGCAGGCACTTCATGCCGAATTCCTCTTGAATGACGACGTCGCGAAAGTCCCGTCCTGCATCCGCACCACTTCAGCGCAGCGCAATGTACCCATTTATAGACGTCACAATAGCCCACCCACTGTCAACCCGCCGCTCGAACGCATTGAAAGTCGAGATTTCCGGAATTGCGACACACTGCAACAATCATCTGCATCGGAGTATCACACTTAGCGCAGAGCAACGAAGGTGGCATCGGTTTCAGTTGCATCGGGCGCTGCTGAACCTGAGAATACCGCAACATGCCTGCGGACAACGCAAACACTGATGGCCGGGGGTTACAGCGGGCGCAACGCAAGCGCCGTCGTCGGCTTCGCGCGCGGCGGCGGATTCCGCGTAGCGTGGCCGTGCTGCCCACGCTCCTGACGCTGAGCAATGCGATATGCGGCTTTCTTGCGATATTCTTCGCCACGCGCCCGCAAGAAGCAGATATGCCATTCGGATGGAATGCTTTGTCGTTCGGCGCCGTGTTCATCTTCCTCGGGATGCTGTTCGACGGGCTCGATGGCCGCGTGGCCAGGCTCACGCGGCAGACGAGCGACATGGGCGAGCAACTCGACTCGATGGCCGACATGGTCACCTTCGGCGTGGCGCCAGCAGTCCTCGTGGTGCAGCTTATCGGCGTGGGTACACCCTTTGTCACCGATGCGCTCAACACCGTCTCCGACCGGGTGGCGCTGGTGGTGGCGGTGATATTCGTGGCCTGCGCGGCGTTGCGACTGGCACGGTTCAACGTCGAGAAGAAAGCACGCCAGGACAGTGACCCGCGCTACTTCAAGGGCCTGCCGACACCCGGTGCCGCGGGAGCCATCGCCAGCCTGGTCATGCTCAGCGAGCTAGATGTCGGGTTCGGCGGCGAAGTCAACATCCCCGAAGGGCCGTTCCAGTGGGCGGTGCTTGCGGTCATGCTCGCCGTCGCCTTCGCCATGGTCAGTCGCTTGCCGTATATCCATGCAACCAACCGCTACGTGCGCGGCCGGGCCCGCTTCAGCCACATCGCCCGGATCGTGGTAATCGTGCCGCTGCTGGCGATCTGGCCGACCCCGGTGATCGCACTGGTCTTTACCGCCTATGCCCTCAGCGCCCCCACCGTGCGGCTCTTGCGGCTGATGGGCTGGCTGAAGTCGCCACCCCCGGTTCCCCCGGTTCTGAGCCCGCCGGAGCCGCAGCAGACCGAGAACGCGGACGTGTCGGAAGGATCGCGAACTTCAGCCGGTGTCGCAGACCCCGTGCCCCGCACAGAACCGCCCTCTCCCGAGCGCTGATGCGGCGGCTGCGTGGAATACGCCAGAGAACGCATCCCCCCGCCCCCACCAGACCTGCTGGGCCTTCCGGAATGATTGACTGCGATTGGAAGCGCCGTTGGCTCAGACAGTCGCCCGCACGCCCCCCGCGGTGGCACCGGCACAGGGGGTACCGGCATCGGCCCGGCGGGACCGGGGAAAGGTTACATCAGTCTTCGTCGAAACCGGATTCGACCAGTTCCGCAAGGGCCTCGAGCGCCTGCTCGGCATCATCGCCTTTGGCGGTGATCATCAGGCGGGTGCCCTGCGTGGCGGCGAGCATCATCATCTGCATGATGGATTTGCCATCGACGCCATCGCCATTGGGGTTGCCGCGTGTTTGATCGTCCTCGCGGTAGACCCGGACTTCGCTGTTGTAGGTATTGGCCGTGTCCACGAACGCCATCGCCGGCCGGGCGTGCAGGCCCAGCCGGTTGCGAATGGTGACCGTTCTGGTTCGGGCGGTCGTGCTCACGGTGGTTCATCCAGCGATAGCGGCGTGGGGAAAACGGCGGGCCTTGCGGGCGAGGTTGCCTCCGAACTGATGCGTGAATCGGCGATAAGAAACCGGCGGATGCACTGGTCGCTCAGCCAACATCAGTGGGCGGGCGGTCGGCGAGCGCGGCAGTGCCGGGGCATGCTGCTCAGCTTTGGATTTGCTGGGCATCGGCCTCCTGGAGCAGGTCCGTGACCTCTTCGATCGTGGTGGCCTGACGAAGAAAACGCCGGAATGTTTCCTTCTGAAGGTGGGAGAAGATGGTCTCCATGGCCTGGAGATGCTCGTCGGGGGTGTCCTCGGGCGACAGCAGCAGGACGATCGAATAGACCGGGGCCTTATCGAGTGCGTTGAAATCCACACCCTTCTGGCTGAGACCGATCGCCGCGGCCATTTTCTTGATTTCCGGATACTTTACGTGGGGCACGGCGACCCCTTTTCCAAAGCCGGTCGAGCCCTTCTGCTCGCGATCAACGATGGCGTTGATGACCGTGTCCCGCATCTCCGCGGGACACACACCGGCCTTGACGAGGCTGTCGACAAGTTCGGCGATCACGCCGTTGCGGTCGGTGCTTTCGATCTGCGGGAGGATGGCCTCGGTAACGACGAAATCAGTGAGCTTCATGGCGGTGTCTATCCTCAATGGCGGTTTCTGGGTGCGGATGGCGCCCGGGCTGGTGGCGGCGGCGCGGCAGGCTGGCACGCACCGCGGAAGATGCGGCGGCGGGACAGCGTTCAGCCCGGGTGTTTGCGGTTGCGCAGTTTCTGCTTGTGATCGGTCAACTGCCGTTCCATCTTGGACACGAGGTCATCGATGCAGGCGTAGAGGTCTTCGCCGCGGGTACGCGCTACGAACGGGTCGGCGTGGTCGACGTGGGCAATCATCTCGACCTCGAACTCATCGTGGATGCGCTCGGCGACGATCTCGGCGGCCTTGGTCCGGTCAAAGTAGCGCGGCAGTTTGCCGGCCTTGGACTCGGCGTACTCGCGAATGGCGTCGGTGATCTCCATATGCCGGCCGGTGAGTTTGATCTCCATGGCATTCCTTTGTCCTGGGGGTCAGTAAGGCGGCGGTGGCACGGCCAACCGCGGCAGTTATCAGGGTCGGCCGGGCTCATCCGGCCACGTCGGGTACGGGGGGTCATCCTCGGGCCGATGCACCTGCTGGTGCGGGGGCACAAGCACGCCGAGGCTGATGGTGAACTTCAGCGCCTCTTCGAGGCTGATCGGCAGGTCGACGGAGTCGGCCTTGGGCACGGTGATCACGTATCCGGTAAACGGCGTGGGCGCGGAGGGGATGAAGACGGTCAGGCACTCGACCTCGGCACTGTCCTCGATCACCTGCATGGTCGTCCCGGTGACCAGCCCCACCGACCAGATGCCCTTTCGGGGGTACTGCACGGCAATCACACGGCTGAACTGCTCCTGCGTCGGCCGCCCCTCCCCCACGAAGAAGTCGGTCACCTGCTTGACCGAAGGGTAGACCCGCCGGACCAGGGGGACACGTCCGATGAACGCCTCGGTCCGCTCATAGAGGCGCCGGCCCAAGTAGCTGCCCAACATCAACCCTATACCATAAACGACCAGCACCGCCAGCACCAGTCCCGTCAGGTCGGCGATCCAACGGTACCGATGCCACTCGCGGTTCAACTGCGCCCGCCTCAGCCGCTGCTCGAGGAAGGCCGGTCGACGGTGCTCGGGGAGACTGCGGTAGGCGATGCGGGCCTCAAGGTCGGCCTCGCGGAAGAACTCGGTTTCTGCATGCTCGAGGAAATGCCGCTCTTCAGCCTGCATCCGCGTGGTGACCCGGGGGTAGTCGGTAAACCGGAGGATCGCCTCCTTCACCCCGGCGTTGATCGGCTCGGAGACATAATCCTGCACGAACTGGTAAAGCACCACGGCCAACCAGATGGTCAGGGCGGTAGGCAGGACAATGCCGAGCCCACGAACGAAATATCTTTGGAATCCGCGGCCGACGGATGACAGAATGCGGCTTGCCATGGCGGCCCCTGGCCTGATCCTTCAACACCCACACCACACCTCCCCCGCGCCTCAACCTCCTGACTCGCAGGTGGTAACAGAATAGGCCGCTCCGTCCGCCCGGTCAAAGGGCCACACGAGCGCCCGCAACGGGGGGGTGCATGACACGTGTCGCGGAAGGCTCTCGCTCCCTCTCCCCTTTTTCCGGGGGCGGGAGAGGGCTGGGGTGAGGGTAGATTCG
>PUNN01000109.1 GCA_003552605.1 Phycisphaeraceae bacterium | reverse complement strand
CGATCGCCGACGGCCGCATCTTCATCCGCGGTGAGCGCGGCATCTATTGCTACGACCTGCGCACCAGCGAATAAAAGCAAGCGCTGGCCCAAGGCGATGTCCGATGGCGCATGGAGGGATGCGTGAGTCGGGCAAAGCCAACCGCGACACTGAACTTTGCTTTTTGTGAGACACTAGCCCGCGTACGCGACATTCCCCTGTTCCGCACACTCCGCAGATGACCGATGCGCGGTGGTGGTGTCTTCCAGCCACCCGGTCCGCCAAGAAAGGAAATCGCACCATGTTGATCGATCTCCCCTATCGTCTTGCCGTCTCACTGGCGCCGCTCTGCCTCGCGGCTGTGTTGGTCATGTCGGGCTGTCAGCCAGCCCCGGGTGAAGAACCCTTCGGGCCCGCACCGCTGGCCAAGGACCAGCCCGTGCGCGGCTGGATGATCCTCTCTGACAGTGTGCCCGATGGCCTGCGCGTGATCGAGCGGGCGCCGGATTACGACATCAATCATCTGCAGATTTCACATCACGTGATCCACGACCTGCGGCACGTCCGTGATGAACGTCGGCTCGAGATCGCCGAGACGATGACCGAGGCGGCGCACGAGGCCGGGATTCAGGAGGTGGTGCTCTGGGACCGGACGTTGTACTGGCTGGATTATTATCCCGAGCGGTTCAGGACCGGCCCGGATGACACCATCGACCTTGACAACCCCGAGTTCTGGGAATGGTTCAAGGACGACTACCGCGAGATGCTCGACAAGGCGCCCGATATCCAGGGCCTTATCCTGACCTTCATCGAAACGGGAGCCCGGGTCGAGCAGCAGCATTCGGAAAAGATGGAGACCAACCAGGAGAAGCTCGCCGCGGCCGTCAACGCCGTGGCCGATGTGGTCATCGGTGAGCGGGGGCTCAACCTCTACGCCCGCACGTTCTCCTACGATGAGGCGGAATACGAAAACATCATCGGAGCGATCGACCTGTTCGAGCGGCCTGAAATCCGCCTCATGATGAAGGAAACACCCCATGACTTCTTCCTCACCCATCCGAACGATTTCTTCGCCGGCACGATCGACCGGCCGACGCTGATGGAGTTCGATGCCGCGGGTGAGTTCAACGGGCAGGGCATCATCGCCAACACCTGGCCACAGTACATGCTCGACCGCTGGAGTGACTTGCTCGAACGCGACCACATCGTCGGTTACGTCGCCCGCACCGACCGTTACGGTGACACGCGGATGATCGACAGGCCCTCCGAGATCAACCTGCTCGCCCTGAAGCGGTACTACGAGGACCGCACCGTCGATGCGGATCAGATATACGAGCAGTTCATCAGCGAGCACTACGGTGAGGATGCGTATCCGCACGTCCGCGCAGCGTTCGAGAACGCCTTCGACATCGTCACCGCCTCGATGTACACCCTCGGCACCAATGTCGCCGATCACTCGCGGATGGACTTCGACCCTTATCGCTCGAGCTACGCCCGTCACGTCTCGGGCAAGTGGATCGACCCGCCCATCGCCGAGGTCGGCCACGGTGTGGACCGCGAGTTCCATTACTGGAAGGATGTCATCGACCGCATCGCGCCGGCGTGGGCCAAGCGTGGCGGGGCCCATCTCGAGGAAGTCCCCGATGTGGTCGAGGCCGGCTGGCTGACAGAAGAGGAGCGGATGAACGAGCAGTTCCTCCGCTACATCATCACGCAGAAAGACCACGGTGTGGAACTGGCCGAGGAGTCGCTGGAGCACATCAAGGAAGCCGAGCCCCATCTTTCGGAGGAAGATTACGACCTGCTGTACCACCACTTCAACCACACCCTGCTCACCGCCCGGCTCTACCGGGGGGCCGCGGCGGCCTACTGGGGCTTTCGCACCTGGTGCCGTGGCGAGGAGCACCGGAGCGAGTTCGTCGAGCGCACCACCCGCGAAGGCCTGCTGAAGATGAAGGAGGTCGCCGAGGCCATCCGCGAATACCCGGTCGAGCCACCGAGCGGGCAATGGAACTGGCGCAGCGATGCCGACACCGCTGACCGCTACTGGGAATGGATCGTCGAAGAAGGCTGGCCTGAAGATACTTGGGGCTACGACACCGACATGGGCGGCATGACCTTCCCCATGGAAGAGTGAGAGCCATCGTCAGGACACTGATAAGCACCGAAGCCCCGGGTGAGCAGGCAAACACGGGACGCTTGTGGCCCCTGAGCGGATGCAGGTGTCGTGCGGAGGGCCGGGGGATGCGGAGGTCACGGGAATCCACGGAGCGCCACCAAACCCGTCGCACTGCTGTAGGTTCAACAACCGGCCGGTGAGGTGTCTCGTTCTGTTCCATCGCCCTGTCGGTGCAGATATCTGATTGCCAGGATTTGATCCAACTTGATCATGCGGCTGCTCCTTGAAAAGGCTCGTGACCTTCCCTGAGAGCAGTTCCCGAAACTGAACGGTGTTCAGCCCTCCCCCGGCGGAGGGCTGACACATCCCAGCCGAGCCAGGTGGGGTGATTCTCTGTGATCGCCAGTGGGTCAAATGTAAGTGATTGCTCACACTCAGGTTCTACCGGTGCAATGCCTCCCGCCGCACGCGGCGAAGGATCAGTCGGTCAACCGCCGATGGCGTCAGTTGCGACAGCCAGCACAAGCCGCGCATCCAGCGCGGAATGAAGACCGTGCGCCGGCGTTTGGCCATGGCGGTCATGATCCGCTCGGTGACCTGCTCGAGCGGGACGGCGCTGCGTCCGTGGTCGGCAGCGCGTTCGCCCTTGGGTTGGCCATCGCCCGCCAGGGCCCGATGCCGCAGGTTCGTGCCCTGAATCCAGTGGGCCAGCACGGTCAGCACATCCACACCGCTGTCACGCAGTTCCAGGCGCAACGAATCGCAGAAGCCCTGCACCGCATGCTTGCTCGCGGCATACCCGCTGTGCCAGGGCACACCGAACTTGCCCTGCACCGATGAGATCGCCACGAGCAGGCCCCGGCTCGCCTTCAACTGCGGAAGGGCGCAGTGGGCCGGCTGCACCAGACCCCAATAGTTGACCTCCATCACGCGGCGGAGCACCGTCAGGTCGCTCAGTTCATCGAACCGGGCCCACATGCTCAGGCCCGCGCAGCCCACCAGCACATCCAGCCGGCCAAACCGGTCGCTCGCCTGCTCGACCATCCGTGCGCAGTCATCGAGCTGCATCACATCGCCGGGAACCACCAGCGGTTCGGACCCGGCCTCGCGACAGCGCGCGGCGACCTCTTCAAGGGCCTGATGAGAGCGTGCAAAAAGCACCGGATTCGCCCCACCACGAGCCAGCGCTGCGGCCAAGGAAGCCCCCACACCGCTTGAGGCGCCGGTGATGGCAACCACGGCGCCCTCAAACACTCGCGGGTGGCGCTCGTGATTCACGAACGCTCTCCCACATCCGTTTTTACCGCTTCTCCGAGGTCATCGGCTTTGGCTACCTCCACGCAGCCGAAGATGTTGTTCCCCGCGGCGAAGACATTGTTGGGATCAAGCGTGCGCTTCACCGCGCCAACGGCCTCGATGGCACTCGGGGAATGGGAACGCGGAATGAACGGCCGACGGATCTTTCCCACACCGTGGTGATGTGACAGAGAGCCACCCTGCTCGAGGATGACCTCGCGCAGACGATGCTCGATCCGTTGGTAGGTCTGCTCAGGTTCATCCAGCCCGCGGCCACTGAAACCCATGGTGAAGTAGATGCATACGCCCGCCGGGTAGATCTGAGAAATGCGGTAGGACAGATACGGCCGGCCCTCCACAGCGTGGGCACGGCACAACTCGGGAAGTTCCTGCGCTACGGCGCTGGTCACTGGCTCGATGCGGTCCCACGGCACCGAAGTTTCGAAGGTCTCACCGAGGATGCCGAGCTTGTTGAGGAAGTCGCGAATATAGGCGATGGCAAAGGTCGCCTGATAACCGCGGCGGCCGCCCTCGGCCCCACCGCTGAGGCCCCCCACGGAGCGCGCCAGCCGCCGCAACGTCTGCTCCTGCTGCCTGACCTCGGCGGGGCTGCCCTCGATCACCGCGGTGGCGGCGACCAGGCGCTCGATGTCGAAGCGCCTGATGTTGAAGAGGTAGTAGCGCTTGAGCCAGGCAAGCAGCGCCTGCCGGCGTGTCGGCCGCGGCGTCAGGGCGTGGCCGAGTCGGAACTCCGTGTTGTTGGTCAGCCGCAGACTCGCCGGGCGCATCCCTGATTCCTGGGCAGCGCGCAGAAAGCGGACACCGGAAGCGAAATCGGGAAAGATGAATGAGCCGTACCGCCGCACCTCGGGCAGCGGCCGCACCGCCACCACTGCACGGGTGATGATCCCGAGACTGCCTTCGCTGCCGAAGGCCAGCGCCCCGGCCCGCACACCCATCGAGCTGCGCGGGTTGATGGGTGTGCTGCGCACCTGCCCACGCGGGGTCACCAGCACTGCTTCGAGCACGATGTCCTCGATGTTGCCGTAGCGGTTCTTCTTCATGCCGCTGGCATAGGTGGCGATCCACCCGCCCAACGTGGAAAGCTCGATGCTGTCGGGAATGTGCCCGCTTGTCAGGCCCTCGGCCCCGAGCTGTCGCTCGAGTTGCTTGCCGGTGATGCCGGCTTGGACCACCGCCCAGTTGTTCTCGCGGTTGAGCTCGAGCACTCGATCCATCCGCTGCATGTCGATCGAGACGATCATCCGAGGCTCATCACACGGGCATTGCAGTGCCCCCGAGACGTTCGTCCCGCCCCCGTAGGGGATCAGCACCACATCGTGACGGTTGGCCGCCTCCACCAGCGCCACCACCTGCTGCTCATCATGCGGATAGACCACCAGGTCCACGGTGCGCTTGGGGATGGTGCCGCGGATGATGCGGTAGATTTCATCGACACTGAGTTGGCCGTGGCTGTGGATGAGCCGGGGCTGGTCCTCGGCGGCCATCTGCTGCGGTTGGAAATGCTCATTCAACTCGGCCATGAACGCCTCGTTGCGCACCGGCTCGGCAAGGGGCGGCGGCGGCACGGGCTCGGTCATCTGCTCCGGTTCAATGGTAAGCCCGACCATCTGTTCGACGTAGGGAACGAACCGGGGCAACTCGTATCCGGCCAGGGGGTAGCGGCTGCCGGTGATGCGCACCAGGCGCGGGCCACAGAACTCGAAGTGCGTGTCTTCATACCCCCACAGGTGGGCATAGCGGTTGCCCGGGGCCGGATCGTAGCTTCGGTCATCGTCAGCGCCGGGCTTGTAGGCCAGCCTATGGCCACCGCCGCGTTTGAATAGCCCCATCGCCAACGTTCCTTTCGCCAAGGCCATGATCAGCGAGTTCATCCTTCATTCTCCGGCCCATCGGGTGAGGATGGCTTGAGGGCAGCCACGGCGAGTTCGATGTCACTCGCAATCTGCCCGGCCACGTGCGCGGCGCTTTGAAGGCCGAGTTGCGCCAGGTAAGGCTCGATCGAGGTGGGCGCCCCGAAGCGCACCTTGACCGGATGTTGGCGCATCCACCGATGGCCCTTGGGCAGCGCTTCATACGCCCCGCTGATGTGGGCCGGTACCACAGGAACCCCTGCGGCCAGCGCCAGCAGGCCAACGGTGCTCTTAAATGGCCGCATCTGTCCGGTAGGGCTGCGGGAGCCTTCCGGATAGAAGATCAGCGACCGACCCTGACGCAGCGCCTCGGCCAGCCGGGCGAGCGCCCGGGGCACATTGCGGCTGTGTCGGGCAAAGGGAATGGCCCCGAGGGTGGCATGAAGCACCCAGCGCACCAGCCGGCTGCGGAACCAATAGTCCGCCGCCGCCGTCGGATGCACGTTGCCCGCAGCGGGGCCAAGGGCGGCTAGCAGAACGCCGGTGTCGATGTGGCTGGTGTGGTTCGATGCCAGAATGAAGGCGCTTCGGGCCGGCACATGGTGACTGTCACTCACATCCAGCTCGAGCCGGCGCTTGGCAATCGTGCGAATGACACTCAGGCTCATTCGCTGCGTGAACCTGCTTGCGCCGGTGCTGGCCCAGGTGCAGACCTGTTGGTTGGGATCCACTCGCGTGGCCGAGAGCAGCTTCTCGGCCTTGGGCCACTTGGCCATCATCCCATCCGGGAGGGAGGCCGCGATCGGCTCATCGACCGCCACCGCCGGTTCGGCCATCGTCCGAGCATCGTGGGAACGGGTCAGCGTTCGCTCCGAGCGGCGGCATTGCTCAGCCAGCGCCTCCGCCGCCTGACCACCTCTGCCGGGCTGCGACGAGGCGGCGGCGATGGTGGATCGGCCCACCTCCTCAGGACCCGGGCCATGATCGACCGGCTGCGAGCGCTCGCGCAAGCGCCGCGGCATGCGAAGCAGGTAGCGCTCAATGCCCGGCAGGTGTATCTGCTGCACGTAACGCTGCCAGTCGAGGTTGCGGATGTCGCAGGGAAAGTGCTGACGCTCGCCCGCTGCCATGCTGCCACCGAGGGCGCGAAGGTTGAAGGTGAGGTAGCGGGACCGACTCGCCGCGTAGGGCCCGTAGATCGCGGCCGTGTGGCGCAGTCGTTCCAGGCGCGCGCGGCGGGAGCAAAGCTGGGCGTAGCGCCCATGACCCCACCGCGTTCGCTTCAACGGCGCATACAGCCATTGCTTCAGCCGCAGCGGAAGGAGGTAGCGGTAATCGATCTCGCGCAAGAAGCGCTCGGGCTCCGGAAAGGTCAGATCGGGCAGCGCCTTGCCGTTGCTGCCGCGCCGAAGCGGCCACTTGCGGAAGTATTCCACCAGATAACGGTGAAACTGCTTCAGCGTGAGGGGGTTGTCCATCCCCGAGGCCACATGGTAAACAGGCCCGCCTCCGCCGCGGTGAGTCCACGGGATGGCTGCCAACAGGGCATTGGCCACCAGGTCAGCCGGGACCATGTCCAGCACGGCCTCGGGATTGCCGGGAAACTCGAAAAGCTGATGCCGGGCAAACCCCACGATCAACGGGTCGGCCATGCGGAACCCATCGATCCATCCCGGTGCGGGTGTGGACAGCGAGCTTTCGATGATCGATGGGCGAAGGATCAACCCGGGCAAGCTGCCGCGGTGCCGATCGAACAGCAACTCCCCCATCGCCTTGGTGAAGGTGTAGGTGTCGGTCCACCCGCGGCGGTGGGCCCAGCACAATCCTTCCTGCACCAGGCGGTGTTGCACCTGCGCCTGCTCCGATTCCTGCCCCACCCCGTTGCCCGCCGGCGCCGTCGCCGCGCGGTGGGTGATGCTGCCCCACAGCCCCACAAGCCGGCTCAGGGGCGGCTCCGTCTCACCGTTGCGGATGCGGTCGATGCGGGTGCGAAGCGCTGCGACCTCCTGTTCGACGTCGAAGCCGGCACGGCCCGCACGGCGGGGGGGCAAGTGCTCGGGGTCGAGCGGGGTCTCGAAGATGGGACCGGCCCCATTGTTGACGTAGCAGGTTGACACGTGGGCGATGAAAGGCCGCTTGCGGCAGCCGCGGGCGAACTCGGCGATGCGCTGTGGCCCGAGCGTGTTGATCTCGAGCGCCTGATCCACGGGGGCATCGAAGACGGCCAATGCCCCACTGTTGATGATGATGTCGACTTCCTGCTGAACCCGGCGATAGACCCGCGGCTCCATCCCGAGCCCGGGCTGGGCGAGGTCTCCGGCCACCGCCTCGAGGCGCCGGGCGATGAAGGCATCGAAATCATCGCCATGGCGCTGCCGCAGTTCATCGAACGCGGTCGATTCGATGATCTCCTTCCAGAGCGACACGGAGGCGGCCTGCGGCCCGGCGGTTTCATCCGACCGTTCCCGGATCAGCAGATAGATGCGGTGTACCTCGGGCAGATTCCGGAGGATCGTTTCGAGAACAACCTTGCCCAGCAGGCCGGTGGCGCCGGTGAGGAGGATCGTGCTGTGGCGGTAGTAGTCGCGGATCATGCGTCCATGGATCGTGTATGGGTGAACCGGCGGTGGACGGCTTGAGGGGTCCGTACCGAGGCGGACACCTGCCAATGAACAATAGCGGGTGTGACTCCTGCTCGCATGGGCGGCCACTGCGCCCGTGACCTCGTTGAAGCGGTTGCAGGTCCTGTTTGGTGGGCTTCAGCAGACCCCTCGCCGATGCTGGCGGGCTTCAGCCCACCATTGCCCCCCCCACAGATCGCACCCCACCGCTCTTACTGTAGTTTAAATCGGAGGCGGAGAGGCGGGGTGTGGTTGTCGGGTTGCCGATTAACTGGACAGCGCAAATCGCCGGTTGAGTCCTGTTCCCCCGGGGAGCTGATAAAACGCGGGCCGACGGCATTGGGAAGGGGCATGAAGCCATCCCCTCGTTTCCGGGGGAAGGGGTTGGCCCCTCTTGGCGTGGCTCCGGGCCGGCTGGCGGCGTGGCGGGGGCTTGATGCGCCGGGCAGCATGCTGCTGGGGGCATGGGGGCGGACGCACGAGGAGGATGGGGCGCATGGGCCATCTCCCGGCGCGGTGCTGGGCCGGCCGTGAGCCGGGCTTGTGGGCCATGCAGGGTTCATTCGCGTTGGGCGAACACGCCGCGGGCCCGCTTGGCAGCGCGGTTGGGCGCCTGGTAGCAGGCCTGACGCCTCACGGTGAACTCGCGAAAGGTTTCTCTGCCATGCTTGCGACGGCGGCGGTGGGCAAGCCAGTCGGCGACGATGGCATCCACCAGTTCAGTAACCTGTTCCACCGTCAGTTCAGGGAAAAAATCGACCTGTTGGGCCCGCTGCTCGGCGGCGAACAGCATCACCAGCATGCACAGGATATGGTGGCGGATCAGCCCGCCGTAGCGCCGCCTTTCATAATCGCCCAGCCCCAGTTTCTGATTGGCCGTGTGGAACTGGTGCTCGACCTCGGCGCGCCCAGCGCATGGGGAGCGGCTCACTAAGCGGGTGTACCGGGTCGAATCCGAGGCCGAACTCGCAGCCATCCGCCGCAGCGTCCAGCGCGGCACCCCTTTCGGCGGTGAGAGGTGGACCGCCGCCACGGCAACACGACTGGGCCTCGAATCCACACTGCGCCCGCGTGGCAGGCCCCGAAAGGCGGCGCCATGAGGCGAAGACAACGAAAATAAGAATGTCCCCTTTTCTCCTTCGTGATGCGGGGGGGGC
This sequence comes from Phycisphaeraceae bacterium, assembly GCA_003552605.1. GTDB lineage: Bacteria > Planctomycetota > Phycisphaerae > Phycisphaerales > Phycisphaeraceae > B1Sed10-187. Next base: position 1,087 of record PUNN01000109.1, on the reverse strand, counting down.
CGGTCCCCGTGGGGCTCTGGGCCCTCCAGCATCCTGGGCCATCGGCCATCGCGGCCATTTCGCCGCTATCAGCCAACCGGCCCTCTCCGCGTTCCCCCGGCTCACTGGAACTCAAGTCTCCGCCTTCCCACGCTTTGACCTCAGCGGGAGCAGCACTGACCCGGGGTTCGTCTCACGGACCACCCCCATCATTGGCGCTCCCCGACCTCACCCACCAGAGTTGTCCCGGCCCTGGATCCAGCCTGCGGTATCCGCGACGGCCTTGGCCGGGCGCACCTCGTGAGGTTGCCGCAGCTTCCGGCGGGGGCATGACAGCTTGGATTGCCGCACGAGGGTGGGTTGGAATGAGCAGACGAAAGTCCCGGAAGCCTCGACATTGGGGTGGTCAGCCTACGTGGCAGACCCTGTTTGTGAGTGGCTGGTTTTGAACGCGCCCATGGGTGGCTGGTTTTGGGCGCTCAGTGACACTCAGCGGGGCAGCTTCCCTATGGAATTTGGTGGCGATGAGTGGGTTGTGTTACAGGTGCGCAGCGATCTGCACTGCGATGCGGCTGTGCCATCTTGATGCCGGGGACATGTTCGGCCCGCAGGATGAGAGAAGATCGCCGGTGGCGCAAATACAGATGTAGAAACTCAGCGCCGAGGCCGCCGGCGAAGCAGCAGCAGGGCGGCTGGCCCTATCACGCTGAGGGTCCCGGGCTCGGGGATGATCCAGTCCATGGCCATGCCATCGACCGTGATCCGCTGCTCGCCGATGCGGATGGTCTGGGCGAGCCCCTCGCCTTCGTAGCTGATCTGCGGCAGTGTCGCCGGATCGTTCAGCGACACATCGGGGTCGTCGAGGGCCATCAGCAGCACGAGGAGGTCGCCATCACCATCGGCGCCGATGACATCGAGCCACCGATTCTCCTGAAACCGGCTGCGCCCATCGAAGGCGTAGAAGAAATCGCTGCCCCGGTTCACCATGCCATCGGTAAACGCCGGATCGGTCGGCCATAGCACCTGCCCGAACAGGTGAGCATCACCGTGGGGGCCGGTGAGCAGAAACCGCCCTTCTTCCGCATCGGTCTGCACCTCGTTGAACTCG
>PUNN01000180.1 GCA_003552605.1 Phycisphaeraceae bacterium | reverse complement strand
GGGGCGGGAGAGGGCTGGGGTGAGGGTAGATTCGTGCCGGTCGTGCCGTGGCTGAACCGAAGGCCGACCCCTGCATAAGGCGGGGAAGATGGCACATGAAGCATTTGGGCGTTTGCACCGAGCCCGCCTCACCCCGACCCTCTCCCGAGGGGAGAGGGAGAAAAATGCCCGCGGCGCATGTCATGCAGCCCGTTCGCCCTGTCAGCGCGCCTACCGCTGGCATGGGTGGATGCCCGCTGGTAAAGTTGCCCCACTCGGCCGCTACCGGGGCTGAAATCACCCGGTGGCAAGTACGAGCGGGCGGCCCCGCCCGGAGCCCCCGGAGCCCCGGAGACCACGCCACCGTGTCCCTCGCCGTTATCTCTGACATACACGGTAATTACGATGCGCTGAAGGTCGTGCTCGACGATATCGACACGCGCGGCATCGAGCGCGTGGTCTGTCTCGGCGACATCATCGGCTACGGCCCCGACCCCCTCCACTGCCTCGATGCGGTGATGGAACGCTGCGAGTGGTCGCTGATGGGCAATCACGACTTCGCCGTGCTCTATGAACCGACCAGCTTCAACGCCAGTGCCGAGGCCGCGGCGTTCTGGACGCGGCGACAGCTCGAGCTCGAGTCCGACATCTCCACCCGTCGGCGCCGTTGGGAATATCTGGGCAGCCTCCAGATCCGCCAGCACTACATGGAGTCGCTGTGGGTCCATGCCTCGCCGCGCCGGCCGATCAACGAGTACATCTTCCCCGATGATGTGATCACCGCGCCGACGAAGATGGGCCAGATCTTCGACCGCGTCGAGCGCCGCTGTTTCGTGGGCCATACGCATATCTGCGGCGTGTTTACCGATGAGCCCGACTTCTGGCCACCGGCCGATCTCGATGGCATCTACACCTTCCGCGATGGCGAGAAATCCGTGGTCAACCCCGGCAGCGTGGGCCAACCCCGCGACCGTGACCCGCGGACGAGCTACGCCATCCTGCACGAGGATCGCGTCGAGTTCGTCCGGCTCGACTACGACATCGAAGGGGTCATCGAGAAGGTCAAGACCATCCCGGACCTCCACGACTTTCTCGGAACCCGGCTGCTCGATGGGCGGTAAGCGGGCGAGATGGTGAAAAGCAGGCGAGAGGCCGGTTGACAGCAGTCCCGGCTTGAAGTTCGGCTGGCTTCAGGAGCAAGATGGCATGCGGATTCTCTATGTGGACCTCGACTCGCAGCGCCCCGACCACCTCGGTTGCTACGGCTACCACCGCCCGACGAGCCCGAACGTTGACCGCATCGCCGCGGCGGGCGTGCGATACGACAACTGTTACGTCAGCGATGCACCCTGCCTGCCGAGCCGCACCAGTCTCTTCGCCGGCCGGTTCGGCATTCATACGGGCGTGGTCAACCACGGTGGCATCGCATCAGACATGATCCCCGAGGGGCGATCGCGCGGCTTCCGCTCCCGGCACGGTGAGCACAACTGGATGATGCGCTTGCGCCATGCCGGCCACCACACCGCCACCATCAGCCCCTTTGGCGAGCGCCACTCAGCCTGGTGGTGGTATGCAGGGTTCAACAAGATCATCAACACGGGCCAGACCGGTATGGAGCGCGCCGATGAGGTCAGCCCCCTGGCCATCGAATGGGTCGAGCGCCATGCCCGCAAGGACCACTGGTTCCTGCACCTGAACCTGTGGGACCCGCATACCCCTTACCGCACGCCGCAGTCGTTCGGCAATCCGTTCGATGAGACGCCACCACCCTCGTGGCTGACCGAGCAGGTTCGCGCAGAGCATTGGTCGCGGCCGGGGCCACATTCGGCCCAGGAAGTGCTCGAGTTCCAGCCCGAGCACGAAGGCGTCGTCCATCCCCACTATCCCCGCCAGCCAATGGTGATGGACTCGATGGAGCGGGTGCGGATGATGTTCGATGGCTACGACACCGGCGTGCGCTATGCAGATGAGCATCTCGGCCGCGTGCTCAACGCGCTTGCCGATCAGGGTGTGCTCGATGACACGGCCATCATCATCAGCGGCGACCACGGGGAGAACCTCGGTGAGTTGAACATCTACGGCGACCACCAGACCGCATGCCACATCACCAGCCGCGTGCCCCTGATCGTGCGGTGGCCGGGGGTGACCGATGGGCAGGCCGGCCGCGCTGACCCGGGGCTGATCTATGCCAACGACATGGCCGCGACAGTCACCGAGCTTGCCGGCGGCAGTGTCCCGGACAGTTGGGATGGTGAAAGCTTTGCCCCGGCCCTGCGCCAGGGTGAGCAGGCCGGCCGCGACTACCTCGTGGTCAGCCAGAATGCCTGGACCTGTCAGCGGTCGGTACGCCTGCGCCATGAGGGCCGCGACTACATCTGCATCCGTAGCTACCACGATGGCTACCACGCCTTTCCCGATGTGATGCTGTTCGATGTCGGCGCGGATCCGCACCAGCAGCATGACCTCGCCCTCGCACGGCCGGAGGTCGTCGGCCAGGCGATGTCCATGCTTGATGACTGGATGGGCCGTATGATGCGCTCGGCGATGCACCCGGTGGACCCGATGTGGCAGGTGATCCACGAGGGCGGCCCACTGCACACCCGGGGCCGGCTGCCCAAATACCTCAAGCGGCTGCGCGAGACAGGCCGGGCCGAGTGGGCCGACCGCCTCGCCGCCGCGCATCCGGATGAGTGTTGAGCAGCCATACAACGCCACAACGCCGAAAGCGAGCGAGCCAGCATGCAGCGCGAGACCGAAGAGGGCTACATCATCATCACCTGTGACTTCACCGGCGAGGACTGGGACGGTGAAAGCCCGATGATCGAGGGCCACCAGGGCTCGGTGGTTTCCGCCGAGGCCCTGCTGATGGCCGTCGAGCAGGCCGAGCCGGCGACCGAGCGCACCCAATGCACCATGTGCCTGCGCCACCGCGACCCGCCGATGAAGATATGGCGCCATCCCGATCCACCGGAAAAAGCCGATCCGCGGGCGGTCATCTGCTGGGAGTGCATCAAGCTCGCCGACCGCACCTTCGCCAAAGACCCGGATGTCGAGTGGGAAAAGCGGACGTAGGTTTGCATAAACCCTCTACTCTTCCTCTCATCGAATAATCGCACTGCCCCCTTCGAGGCAATAGCAGATGAAAATGCGGGGTGGGTGGAGCGAGGCCTGCCGAGCGACGGCTTCGCCCCGCCACGCGTGCTCTGTCGCCATCGCAGTTCGGCCCACATCCAGCAGACCCACGTCCATCCCCGGCTCAGCCCCGATGGCCGCCGCCTCGTGTTCACCAGCGATGATCTCGGCTACGGCAACGTGTACATGGTCGACCTGCCCGGTGAAATCGAATCACCGCCCCGCCTCGATGAGGTGGCCTCGTAGGACCACGTTGCGGTGCGCGTGCCGGTACACATCGTGATGCGCCCACGGCCCCCGACCCCCGTGCTCAATCCGGCTGAAAGGCCTTGTGGGCGAACAGGCTCGAGACGGACTTGTTGTGGTGGATGCGGTAGATCGCCTCGCCGAACAGCTTCGCCACCGAGAGGCGCACGAGCTTGTCTTCGATCGGCCGGCAGCGTGCGCCGGTGGGGATCGAGTCGGTGACGATCACCCTGCTGATCGGTGACTCGGCCAACCGTTCCATCGCCAGGCCGACCAGCACCGGGTGGGTCGCCGCGGCGATGATGTTGCTTGCCCCGCGGCTGCAAAGCAGCTTCGCCGCCTCGCACATCGTCCCCGCCGTCGAGATCATGTCATCGACCAGCAGGATCGTCTTGCCCTTGATCTCGCCGATGATGTTGGCAGAGACCACTTCCGTCCCACTCTTGCGCCGCTTGTCGATGATGGCGAAGTCGCCGCCGATCCACCCCGCGAACTTGCTCGCGATCTTCACATTGCCCACGTCCGGGCTGACAAGCACCACGTCCCCGATCTGTTCGCGGATGCTCTCGAGGTAGTTGACGATCACCGGTGAGGCGTGCAGATGATCGACGGGAATGTCGAAAAAGCCCTGAATCTGCTCGGCATGAAGGTCCATCGCCAGCACGCGGTTGGCCCCGGCGGTGGCGATCAGGTTCGCCACGAGCTTGGCCGTGATCGGCACGCGGCCCTCATCCTTGCGGTCCTGCCGCGCGTAGCCGAAGTAGGGAATCACCGCCGTGATCCGCCGGGCGCTCGCCCTGCGGAGGCAGTCGATGTAGATCAGTAGCTCCATCAGGTGCGCGTTGACGGGGTTGTAGGTCGACTGCACGACAAAGCAGTCCCGGCCGCGGACGTCCTCGTTGAGCTTCACGATCAGTTCCCCATCGGGGAACATGTCCGTATGCGCCTGCCCGAGCGGTAGGTCGAGCCCGCGGCAGATGGCCTCGGCGAGGTCGATGCTCGCCCGGCCGGCAAAGATCTTCAGATCATCTCGATCCGCGTTGCTCATGCTGCTCCTTCAACGCGAGGGGGCCGACAGCCGCGCCCTCAGCAGGCGGTCGACCTCGGCCAGTTGCTCGGGTGTGTTGATCGAAAGTACATCCGCCGGCGGCACCGCGTCCACCACCCGCACCCGCTGGCCATTGGCCTTGAGCAGCGCCGGCACATCGGTCAGGTAGTACTCGCCCTGGCTGTTGTCGTTGCTCAGCCGGGCAAGGCACTCGAGCAGGTCGCCGCAGCGGAAGCAGTAGTAGCTCGGGTTGACCTCGCAGACATCCCGCTCGGCGTCGGTGGCATCCTTCTGCTCGACGATGCGCAGAAATTGACCTGCCCCGTCCCGGATCACCCGGCCGTAACCGCTCGGGTCATCGAGCATCGCCGTGGCGAGTGTGGCCGCGGCCGGTTCCCCTTCGTGCTGCGTGGCGAGGATCGAGCGCAGCGTCTGCGGCCGGATCAGCGGGCCATCACCGGCGAGGACGAACACATCCCGTCCCGGGTCATCCTCGAGCTCGGGGCGGGCCATCATCGCCGCGTGGCCCGTGCCAAGCTGCTCGGCCTGCTCGACGAACCGGATGACCTGCCCCCCCTCATCATCATCGCCCGCATCCGCCTCGATCTCCCCGTCACACAGGGCCTTGCGCACCAGCTCGCCCCGGTGGCCGATCACCACCACGATCCGCCCGATCCCCGCCTCCCGGCAGGCCCGCACCACCCACCACACCATCGGCCGACCGGCCACCGGATGCACGACCTTGGGCAGGTCACTGTTCATCCGCGTGCCCTTGCCCGCGGCGAGGATGACCGCGGCGGCGCTGGACGGCGATGGCGATGGAGACTGGCTCATGGGCTCGCGGGGGACATCAAGAGGCAGGGGGGAAGCTACCCCGCATGGATTCGAACCATGACTTTCAGGACCAAAACCTGACGTGCTGCCGTTACACCACGGGGTAAGCGCGGGGAGATCGCCTGGTTCTGCTCGCGGCGGGCCCGCCGCGCAAACAAAAAGCCCGCCGCCGCACCAACGTCGGCAGAGCATCCTACGGCCCCCCGGAAGCGTGTCAAGCGCCGATCCTCACCGGACAGGGCAATGGGTATATGACACACGCCGCGGGTCAGGAAGGGGTGGCATGGTCAGCGGCCGTCCGCGGCCGATGGCCATGCGAGGCCGCGAGGCCCTTCGGGCGTCCTGAACCCTTGGGGCCCCATGGCCATCGCCTGCGCTGCCCGGGAGCGGTCGCTTGTCCTGCCGCCCCGGCCCTCGCGTGAAGCTCGCCGCAATCGCTGCGTGCGCCGTAACGCCCCATCGCCCCCAACCACGCCCACGCTACTGGCCACAGAATCCCGGTTCTACCGCAGAATCGGAAACCCCGTCCCGTCACAAGGTTCAGCGCGGGTAACAGGCCCGGGGCACGCCCACGCCTTCGCAGCGTTCGTGCCGGGCGGTGCGGATCTCGCGGGCACGCGGGTCGGTCTCGGCATCCACCCACGGCCCACCCTCGGGCGCACGGATCGCCCCGTTGCGGCGAAGGTAGGCCGCGAAAATCTCATCCTCATCACAAGTGCCACAGCCCATCGCATGAGCAATGTAGGCCGACCGCTGCTCACCATCCGCCGGGTCGGATGGCCCCCGAATGGGCGAGCCTTCGTTGGGGGCGATGAACAACTCACCCGTGTGGGTGTCGTAGTAGAAGACCCGGTCGACGCCCCGGTCGGTCCCCGCGAGGTGGAAGTAAAGCGCGATCGCGGCAATGGCCACGGCCCCGAACACGATGCCCAACCCCGCCCTCGGATTCTGATTCAGCCATTCCCGCATCGAACATCACGCCTTTGTTACCGGGTGTGTATAAGCCAGCGCATTCCGCCACCGCCGGTCAACTGCCGGGGGCCCGCATCCATGTGATGCCGTTGGCAATGCCATTGTAATCCACCGGCGTCCACTCCTCGGACCGGTCCACGTTCCTGACATGCCCATCGAAGAAAGACAGGTTCGTGCTTGTCGCCCCACCATGTCGCGCAGCACCCACTTCCCCATCGTTGCCCCAGTGATCAGGTGCCACGGAATCGTGGTACCAGACGGTGGACGAAGAAACCTCCACCTGCGTCATCCGCCTTCCTTCACCGAAGTAGTTGCCCACCGGGTATTCCCCACCCCAGCCGTTGGTGCCGTAAGCGAAGATGTAATGCTCGACCGGTTCGGCAGGATTGGCATTGCGATGGACCGGCACGGCTACGGCGCTCTGAGAATCCGAGTCAAACGGTGAGTCGAGTCGGGCCCAGCCGAACCTCAGGTTGCTCGTCGAGGGGCAGACCCAGACGTTGTCGGTGCTCAGGTTCGGGCCGGGCGCATCATCCGGATTGAACGGATCGCTGCCCTCGAATTCCCACGAGGGGGCATCGACGTACCCGCCATCGTTGAGTTGGGATGCATGAAACGTACGCCCCTCGTTCCAGTTGGTATGGAAGCGCGATGGCATCCGCCCCTGGAAGTCCTCGGCATAGTTGAAACTGCCGAGCGTGATCTGCCGCAGGTTGTTCATGCATGCCGTCCGGTTCGCGGCCTCGCGCACAGCGGTCAGGGCCGGCAGCAGGATCGAGATCAGCAGGGCGATGATGGAGATCACCACCAGCAGTTCGATAAGTGTGAAACCATCGAGGCGCCGATGAGAACCGAGCGAAGTGACCATGTTTTGCTGCCTTTCTGGCTCCCGAAGGGCCAACGGCCCAAGATCGGGCCATCCCAAAAGTTTCTGCCACCGCGGCTGGAGCCGGGATGAGCCCGCCTCCATGAATGGGTCGCTGCCACGGCCGGTAGAGCGATTCAATTATACCCCCCGCAACTCCCGCGTACCAGATACGGGCGGGCAACGGGCACGGTGGCGGACGTTTTCGCTTCGGCGCCAGCTCACCGCGGGTAGCAGGGCTGCGGTCGTTCGCGGCCTTCACAGCGCTGCCGCGCAATCTCCCTGCCTTCCTCACGAATCTGCCGTAGCCGGGGATCATCCTCGTCCTGCAACGAGACCCATGGTCCCCCCTCGATCGAGCGAATCTCGTCCCCCCGTCGCAGGTAGATTGCGAAAACCTCATCCTCATCGCAGGTGCCGCAACCCATTACCTCCGCAATATACGCCGAACGCTCTTCACCTGTCCGTGGATCGGAGGGGGCGCGGATGGGCGGTTCCTGTCGCGCGGCGGTGAACACCTCACCGCTTTGCGGGTCAAAGTAGTAGGCCCGGTCAGCTTCTTCTCCACCGAACCATCCCAAAACCATGATCAGCACGGCAACCACCAGCACCGCCACGACGATGCCCATGGTGAGTTGTGGATTGCTGTTGAGCTTTTCGCGTAAATTCATACCGCATTCCCGCTTCATCGCCTGAATGCGATGCATCATGTCAGCCGTCGGGCTCTGCCTTGTGCCGCTAAGGCCCGCAGGCCGGAATACGCCACCAGGTTGCACCTCGCCCGCCCGGTTTACCCGCCGAGGCTCTGCTGTTTGTCACGTGGATCAGCGAACCACGTCATGTTACCGACAATAACCCCGTCAGCGCTGGCCGGATCCACTTCCGCCCAGTTGCCATCTGCGGGATCCCGCTCGCGATTCTGCACGCGGCCATCGAAGAACGAGAGGTTGGTTGTCGAGCCCCCACCGTGACGGGCCGCCCCCACAGAGCTATTCTCGTTATGCCGGTGGTTCGGCATCGTCGAGTCATTGAAGAAAACCGTGGTCGACGTCCGTTGCACGATGTCGATTGTCCGGCTTTGCTGGGCATGGCTCTGCAACGGGTAGTCACCGCCCGGCGCATTGGCGCCGTAAGCGAACACGTACCACTCGTTGACATTGGTTCCCATGGTTGTGAACGGATTCGACCCCGCCTTCATCCGTTCCGGCTGAAACGGGCTGTCAAGCCGCCGCCAGCCCCCACGCCGGAAGTCGTTCACCGAGGGGCACAGGAAGATATTCGTTTCTTCAAGCGTCATGTCATCCTGGCTGTCCCAGGTAGGCAACTGGTCAAGGTAACCACCACCATTCAACTCCGACATCGTCGTGGCGTTGTTGCTCAGCGCGTGAGCGGCGGGAAGGCGGCCCTCACTCTGCTCGAATGCGAGGCTCGCCAGCGTGATCTGCCGCAGGTTGCTCATGCACGCCGTCCGGTTCGCGGCCTCGCGCACGGCGGTCAGGGCCGGCAGCAGGATCGAGATCAGCAGGGCGATGATCGAGATCACCACCAGCAGTTCGATAAGCGTAAAGCCACGCGGGCGCCGATGGAGCGGGGGCGAAGTGAGCATGTGTCCACCTTTCCGGCTGCTGATGAGCCAACGGCCCCAAACCGGGCCATGTGCGAACATCCTGTCGCCGTGGCCGGAGACGGGCCCAGCCCGCGTCCTGTCAATGAGTCGCTGCCACGGTCAGAACATTTCTCCCATCATTATAGTCGGTTCGCACCGGACAGGCAGTGCAGAACGATTCCGGCCGGGATGCGGCAGGTGCATGACAAGTGTCGCGGAATGCTTTTGCGCCCTCTCCCTTTCCGGGGGCGGGAGAGGGCTGGGGTGAGGGGAAAAACGCAGAGCCCGTCCGGCCCCGCCCCTCAACCCCGGCCCCTCTCCCGACCGAGAGGGGAGTGAAGGCCCGACCGGCCAGCCGCGGCGCGTGTCATACACCCGGATGCGGGTGGGCCAAAGCCCTGCCGGCCGAATGCCCCTGGCCGGCCTGCATCCGCCCACGACCGGCATCGCCTGAATGCGGAGCTACCTCTCCCCTTTTTGCGGCACCGCAAAAGATGGCGGTTGCATGCGCAACTCCCGCATCCTCCAGCCGCCGCGCTCGATCTCGAGCACCGTCGCTGCGCCCTGACCCCGGTACTCGCGGTCCACCGCGGTCACTGACAGCGGCAGCATGTGCATCGCCGTCCCGCCGACCTCGACCCTGCCCGGGAAATGCAGATGGCCGGTGAACACCGCCTCAACCCGGCCGCGGAGGTGGCCTTCATACAGCGGCGTCCGCTGAACGTACTTCTCGAGGTTGCGATTGGGGTCGACCGACAGGATGTGCTCGACCACCCGCGGGTGGTTGACCGGCACGTGCGTCAGCAGGAGTCGCGGCCCGGCATGAGCCGCCGCGAGCACCTCCTCGAGCCATGCCCGCGTCGCCTCGGGCACCTCGCTCGTGGCCGTGTCCATGAGCAGAAGCTGCACGCCATCGGCATCCAGGCTGCGATTGCCGAGCTCGACCCCCGCCTCGGCCCACCCCTGTCTCGCCGCAGCGCGGCGGCGCTGCGACAAAACCTCCGCATCCTCCTCAGCCGGGCCCGCCTCTCCCTCTCCCTCCGGCCCGGCCGCCACTGCCGCCACTGCCGAGGCCGGCGCATCCGGCCATTCCAGATCGTGGTTGCCCGGCGTCATCAGCCACCGCACCTTCAGCGCATCGAGCCATCCCATGGCGAAATCGCGGTTCTCCGGGCTGAAATAGTCCACCACATCGCCCAGCGACACCACCAGGTCCGGCGCCTCATCGCGGATGCACGCCGCCATCGCCTTGAACGATGGCCACGCCGCGGCGAAATGATGCCGCCCCTGCCGCCGCGCCTCATTGGCATCGTCCGGCGAGATCAGATGCAGATCACCAAGAATCACCACCTTCATCATCCCCCGCCTATACCCCTCAACGGTCCCCCCGTCAAGATGCGCCGGGGCAAATCAGCGATTCCGCAAGATGGCTTGTCTCAGGCGGCCGAAGTGCTTCGGAAGCGGGGCTGAGGGGTTCGTCAGCCGGGTTGC
>PUNN01000009.1 GCA_003552605.1 Phycisphaeraceae bacterium | reverse complement strand
CCCCGGAAGCCGCTGACGCAGCCAGCCGGTTTGGCAGCTACATCCGTTTGCGCTGACCCTGATCCGGTCGGGGTATGGCTACCCTCGCCTCCGAAAGAGACTGCCAGACCGGGGCCGCTGCGCGTGTCATACGTCTCGTGCGAAAGGGGGTACGAGCTTCGTGACGGAAACGGGTGATCTGCGGCAGGGCAAGCGCGTCTTGCCGCCATCCCAGCCAAATGCGTTTGCGATCCCTTTTTCACCCGCCGCCGCGGCGGATGGCGCTGCGGCCGAAGCGACCGCGGATGTGATCGAGGGTGTGGTCGAGGCGTTGCTGTCTTGCCACCTGCGGGTCCTCGAAAAGGTGCATCTGCTGCGCACCGGCACGCACCAGGGGGTAGGCGCCCATGCCGATCAGCCGCACCGGGCGGAAGGCCGTGGACGACCAGTGATCGAATAGCCCCGCCGCGGCCTGCCACAGCAGCCAGGTCACATCCGTCGGCTGCTCGAGCGCGCTCGAGCGGGTGATCGTCTCGAATGCACCATAGCGCAGCTTGATCGTCACGCCCGAAGCCCGAAGGCCAGCGCGGCGGAGCCGAGCGGCCACCGCATCGGTCTGCTCGAGCAGCAGTGTCCGCACCACCACCGGCTCGGCCACATCCTCGCCGAAGGTATGCTCCTGACTGATGCTCTTGGCTTCATGGTCCGGGGTGACCGCACGCGGGTCCACACCGCGGGCAAGCTGTTGCAGCCGCGGGCCATGGCGGCCAAGCTCGGCCTCGAGCCGGGCGGTCGATGCCTGCCGCAGCGCCGCGATGTCGCGGATACCCATTGCCGCGAGCTTCGCCTCCGTCGCCGGCCCGACCCCCCACAGCTTGCGAAGCGGCAGCTCGAGCAGGAACCGGTCGACCTGCTCCGGCTCGATGATGGTCAGGCCATCGGGCTTGTCGACCTCGGAAGCGAGCTTGGCGAGAAACTTCACCGGCGCCACGCCGATCGAGCAGGTGAGGCCGAGTTCGGCGGCGATGCGCTGTCGAAGCAACTTCGCCACGGCTACCGGATCGCCGCCAGCGACCGGGGTGCCGGTGACATCGAGGAAGGCTTCATCGATGCTCAGCGGCTCAACGAGCGGCGTAACCGACTCGAGGATGGCGAACACCGCGCGTGAGACCTCGCTGTACCTTCGCCCGCGCGGCGGGAGGATGAGTGCCTGCGGACACCGCCGCCGCGCTTCGCTCATCGGCTGCGCTGAATGGCACCCATACCGCCGCGCTTCATAGGAAGCCGTCGCCACCACCCCCCGCGGCCCATCATGACCGATCAAGAGGGGCCGGCCTGCAAGCTCGGGGTTGTCGAGCACCTCCACGGCCGCGAAGAAGGCATCCATGTCGAGATGAAGGATCGCAACGCGCATCGCAGAAGTGTAGGAGCGGATGCTCCGGTGCCATGGCACCGAACGGGGCAGGCGATTGCAATCTCTTTATGTAAAGGCACTTACCGTGCCAACGCTGCTGTGCCACGCCCCCGATCAGCCCTCGCCCGCAGCACGAATGCCGCGCGCTGCAAGCAATGCGGCTGACACCCCCCCCCTTCACCCCCCTGCGGCCCGGGGCTACGTCGAGGCTATGTTCGGGATTGGTGGTGGATGGTTTTTTCCACCTTGCCCTCCAGCCACCCGAGGCACGTGGCCAGGTTGTCCGTCCAGTCGTCGTTGGGCGTCAAGGCGACCGGCTGGAACTTGAGGATCACGGCGGGATCATCGTCACGGGGGACGAGCCAGCGGGCAAGCGTGTAGCGGAACTGCTCCCATTCCCCGGTCGCGGGCTCCATGTTGACCGCGAGGATGTCAAATTCGCCGAAGCGGTACGGCCGTGTGTCCCCGCCGTCGCTCTTTTTCCCGGCACGCGTTTTCTGCGTCTCGACCACATAGAGGTCGCTCGGGAAGCGGCTGAAGCCCTCGTTCGCCATCATGGGCCGTCCGGCCTTGCGGCGCTGGGTTTTCACTTGGATGCGAACCTCGCGCTCGCCCCTCCGCACGGCGAAGTCATAGGCGACGTTGCCGGGGGGCGGGCTCACGTCCTCCCAATGCTCCAGCGACGGCAGGACGTGCGTTTCAAAGTACGCCTCGGCGATCAGGCCGCGCACCCCGCGCTGCGACAGGTCCGACGAGCGGGCAATGGCCTCAAGGATCACCTCGGCCGGTACGCCCCACCTGGCCTCTATGGGGTGAATGGGGTGGTGCTTGCGCAGCTCGGCCAAAATGGCCTGCCGAACCTTTGGCGGCTCCCGTTGCAGCATCCGTATAATATCTGTGATTCGGTTGGCCATCCTAGCCCTCGGGGTTGTCAGGTGCTCCAGAATCGGAGAAACTAAAGCCCATGAGCGGAAAAGTCCAGCTATTCGAGCGGCCCAAGGTCCAGCCGGTCACCGAACTGGTGGTCAAAAGCCCTTACTATACGACGCCTCACGGTGCGGCCTTCCACGGCGATGCGCTCGACGTCATGGCCTCCATGCCCGACGGCTCGGTCAACCTCGCGGTCACGTCACCCCCGTATGCGCTGCATTTCAAGAAGGAATACGGCAACGTCTCGCAGGATGAGTACATCGACTGGCTGGTGCCGTTCGCCGAGCAGATCAAGCGTGTCCTTGCCGACGATGGCAGCTTCGTGCTGAACGTCGGTGGCGCGTGGATGCCCGGCCAGCCGACGCGGTCCATCTACACCTACAAGCTGCTTATTGCGCTGGTCGAGCAGGTCGGCTTCCATCTGGCGCAGGAGTTCTTCTGGTACAATCCGGCGAAGATGCCCGTCCCGGCCGAATGGGTCACGGTGCGGCGTATCCGCGTCAAGGATGCGGTCGAGTTCGTCTGGTGGTTCAGCAAGACCCCGTGGCCGAAGGCGAACAACCGTACGGTGCTGCGCCCCTACAGCAAGGACATGGCGCGATTGAAGGAAAAGGGTGTCAAGCGCACAAAGCGGCCCGGCGGCTACATGATTAACGAAGGGTTCGCCGATGGCGATGCAGGTGGCTCCATCCCGCCGAACATCATCGACGATGATACGCCCACCGACATGCTGAAGTTCGGCAACAATTCGGCGAACGATCCCTACACCAAGCGATGCAAAGAGGCGGGCGTCAAAATTCACCCGGCACGCTTTCCCGCCGTTCTGCCGGAATTGTTCATCAAGTTTCTTACCGAATACGACGATGTCGTGCTCGACCCGTTCGCGGGCTCAAATACGTCGGGGATGGTCGCGGAGCGGCTGGAGCGCCGCTGGATTGCGGTGGACACGGATGAGTCATACCTTGAAGCGAGCAAGTTTCGATTCGACACGACTCTGTAGCAGCACCTTCCTTCGCTGGGGAGTCGCAAAATGCAGGTATTGGAGGCGCGTTGGCAATTTTGATCGCCGTCGTATGCGGTGTGTCTCGTTTGGTACCTGGCATCCTGAACTACCGGCACCAGCGAGATACGTCCCGACCACCACTCCGCGTCCGCCCGAGAATTCTCAGGCTGGTGGATCGCGAAACCCAGACTTGGAGAAGAACGTCGGCGCCATCGAGGTCTGCAATGTCGGCAACGTGCCTGCAATGTAATCGGCTCCATCGCCGGCTATTACAGAAGGAGGAAGAAGGGCGATGGCTACATCACCGTCGCTCCTGAGGTTATCAGAAAGCTCGATTGGCTGCGAGGCCTTAAAGCAGGGCAGATGGTTCTACTCCGTATGCTGCTAACCGAGTTGCCAACGCCTGAACGGTCGGGGCACGCTTTCGCCAGCACGATTGGCGGCGATATGTTCAGTTGCTCGCGGTACGACCTGCGTGCTTTCCACAAGCAACTGCGTGAATGGCGAGGACAGGAAGGCGTTGATGCTAAGCGCGAGGAGATTCCGGATTGATATCGTTTGCAAACAGCGCGGGTAGCTTTTCGCACGACGCGAGTAGCGCGCGGGCGTAATCGAAAGCAGCCTCTTCCATCCACTGGTCGTTCAGGCGGACAATCCAGACCGTGAACAGGGACGCGGAGATGATGGCCGCCACGGCGGCGGGAGCGTATACATGGTTCTGGCCGTCCCACATCGCCCGAACCGCGCATATGAGCGTGCCGGTGGCCGCGAAAGTGATCGCGAGTGGTTTCATGCCCCGCAAATTCCGGATCATGCCGTAGGTAACAAGCTCATTGAAAACGAGGGAGAATCGCTTCCTGTTCCGCGTCGCCTCCAAGAGGTGGTTCACGCACGATGCGTAGACGACGTCGGCGGCTTCCGGATTCTCCGCCTCGTCTTGGGCGGTCGGCATGACAACATTCGGAACGGTACGGGCGAGGCATGCATGATACCTTGCCTTCGTGTGAGGATCGATTCGATCGTCTCGGTGGCGGAGCAGTATCGTTGAGGGTTTACCGCCGAGGCGTGAGTAGAGCTCCTTCTGCGCCGCTCGCCCCTTGCGACGCGCGATTTCCGCCATCAACAGACCGACGCTTGCAGCCCCGGTGGCTCCGGCACCAGCCCCCCAGCCGATAAGTTCTTGCGGAAACAAGACGGCAGTTGCCAGTCCCAAGGGCAGGTGAACGAGCACCGCAGCGAAGAAGCACGCAGGTGTCGAATACCCATCAAGCCCCGTCACTCCTCGACCCTTTCGAAGAACGGGACGGAATCTGCTTTCGAATAATCGCTTCGTGGCGGAGCATCGTGATGGTGGCGCATATTACGGCCTTCGGTGGTATAGACGCGATCCTTAGCGCCCCTTCGCTGAAAGGCATTGCAGACTTTCCGAGCCGGATGCTTTGGAGCCTCTTGCGAGGCAGAAACAAAAGCCGTCTTTGAGTTGGACGGAGTCTGGTATTTTGGGCCAAGGATACGATCAAGCACCGTCGGTCCGACGTTCCTCCGGCTCCCGTGGTGAGGGACGTGGACGAAGTTGAGCGCGGGCAAGTGGATGTCCCGTGTCTCAGCCGCGTCCGCCGCGCGGTCGAGGGCTGGCGTCCCGGCGTCCCCTGTGAAAAGGAGCGTGTGACTGTCCCGGTGAATGGTCAGGATCGCGCTGCTATTGTTTTCGGCGCTCGTCGCGTCTTCGTCTGGATCGGAGAGCGTTTCAATGTGCCAACTCTCCACGACCGTTTTTGCGGCTTCGAAGACCGTAGTCGCGGCCCGCCCCAAAATGGTGGACTCCGCCGCCAGCGCCCGCGGCTCCGGCGTCTCCCGAAACTGCGGGAGCAAATTCGCGTAATAACTGCTGCTAGGGCCGAGCACGTCGATGCCAATTTCGTTGAATGGGAGGTCGATATCGGCGAAAGGTTCGTCGATGGGCACTTCTTTGCGCCGGCCGAGTTCTTCGATTTCGGTGGCGGTATCGAGTGAAGCGCGAATTTGGCGCTTCAAGCCCAAGGACGTAATCGTGCGGTCCCTAAAGAGCGCACGGAAGTCCGACGCGTGTTGCCAGGGCAGGTGCATCCAGAGCCGTCCTACCGTCATTTCGTTCAGCACGACCCGAAGCCCTGAAATGTGGTCGTTATCAGGATGGGTAGAAACGACGAGGTCGACAGTTTCGGTACCGTAATGTTTTTTGATGTGTCGAACAAGTCGCTCGCCCGAATCCATTGTCCCCCCATCAATTACCATCACGAACTGGCTCTCCCGAGCGCCCCATAGGTCTCCGAACCGAAGACAAATGGCATCGCCACTTTTCTCGCCTTCACCCACATGTAGAAAGTCGACCTCGTAGCCCATTGCAAAGTTCCTCGGCAGACGCGTTTTACGTTGTTCATGCGACGCCCCCGAACGAGGACACCGCAATTCCCCGGGCCCCCTCCAGACCATCCGGCGGCCACCACCGGGAAATCCCTTGCCACATACCCTTTGCAGGGGGTTTCCTCGGAGTCAAACCTACATTTTGGGGCAAATGTGCAACAAAACCCGAGCATGCGTTTGTCCAGCGGCTGGACGTATCACATCTCTCCTCCGCACTGCCACGGAATGCGCCGTGGCCGAATACCCGGAGAGAAGCCATGCAGAGCGTCACCCCCGAACAAGTCGAAGCGATGTCCGGCCCGGAACTGGTCGCCGCGTACAACGCACTCGGCCCGCCGAAGGCGGTCAAGGGGGGCCCCTATCGGGAAATCGGGGCCCGACAGGTGCTGGAAGCGCTCGAAGCGGAGGGCGGTGCGCGCGCATCGAACTGGATTCCACCCTCGCAGCCCCGGGGGGACCGCCGGCCGGATGGAGTGCAAGTACTTTTTCTAACAGGACTTATCGCGAGTTTCCTTCACTTCACCGCCCGACCGCCGGCCGTTGACCGGACCCATCGGGTGGGGATGCGGCTGACACCACCCCTTCACCCCCCTGCGGCCCGGGGTTTGGAAATTCAGCGCGCGGCCCTTGACAGGCGGCGGGATGAGGTTACCATGTTGTTACCCTAACAGAATACAAATTATCGTCGCGATTCCGTTGACCCCCTCAAGGAGCCCCGTTATGGTGACTGCCTCTGACAAGACCCAGACCCGACAGACCTCCGGCAACGGGGCCGCGCGCGGCGGCAACCGGGCCAACAAGGACAGCAACATGGCCAAAACACGCAAGAGCGAGGAGGCCGAGCCCGGCAGGAAGCAGGCACTCGATCGCGCGGTGTCGCAGATCGAACGCTCCTTCGGCAAGGGCTCGATCATGCGGCTCGACGATGACCCGACCCACCTGCCGCCGGGCATTCCCACCGGCTCGATCAGCCTCGACCTCGCCCTCGGCGGCCGCGGCCTGCCGCGGGCCCGGGTGGTTGAGGTCTTCGGCCCCGAGTCGAGCGGCAAGACCACACTCGCCCTGCACGTGGTGGCCAACGCCCAGAAAGGCGGCGGCGTTGCCGCCTTCATCGACGCCGAGCATGCCCTCGACCCGGCGTGGGCGCGGCGGCTTGGGGTCAACCTCGATGACCTGCTGGTCAGCCAGCCCGACACCGGCGAGCAGGCGCTGGAAATCTGTGAGATGCTCGTGCGGTCCAACGCCGTCGATGCCATCGTCATCGACTCGGTCGCCGCGCTGATCCCCCGGGCCGAGATCGAGGGCGAGATGCGCGACTCGCACGTGGGGCTTCAGGCGCGGCTGATGAGCCAGGCGCTGCGCAAGCTCACGGGGGCGATCAGCAAGAGCCGGTGCGTGGTGATCTTCATCAACCAGATCCGTGAGAAGATCGGCGTGATGTTCGGCAACCCCGAGACCACCCCCGGCGGCCGGGCGCTGAAGTTCTATGCCTCGGTCCGGCTCGACATCCGCCGTACCGGCAGCCTGAAGGATGGCGACAGCGCGGTGGGCAACCGGGTGCGTGTGAAGGTGGTCAAGAACAAGATCGCCCCGCCGTTCCGCGAGGCCGAGTTCGACATCATGTTCAACGAAGGCATCAGTGCCGCGGGCGACCTGCTGGACCTGGCGGTGTCCGCGAACGTGGTCGAGAAGAGCGGGGCATGGTTCAGCTACAACCAGGTCCGCCTCGGCCAGGGCCGTGAGAACGCCAAGGCGTTCTTGAAGGAAAACCCGGACCTGTTCGAGGAAGTGCATGCGAAGGTGATGGAAGCCCGCGGCATCAGCGCCGCGGCGGTCGAGGAAGAGCCGCTGCCGGCCGATGGGGATGAGCAGGCGTGACCATGGCGCAGGGAACCCCGCGCTGCGGCATGCGCGGCAACGGCCGCCTGCACCGTGGCACGTTCTTTGACCCTATTGGGTCATAAAAGCGTTCCCGGCCCGCTGGTGGCGGCTCCATACAGATGCGGGCGGCGGGTGGCGGTTGCGGCTGGACCAACCGGCCCGGGGCGAGGCGGTGTGGGCCGGCCCACGGGGTGGGTTATTCGCCGATGACCTTGATCAGCACGCGCTTGGGCCGGCGGCCATCGAATTCACCGTAGAAGATGCGTTCCCACGGGCCGAGATCGAGCCGGCCGTTGGTGATGGCGACGACGACCTCACGGCCCATGACCTGGCGCTTGTGGTGGGCATCACCGTTGTCCTCACCGGTGCGGTTGTGCTGGTAGACATCGGGCGAGGCGTTGAAGGGGGCGAGCTTCTCGAGCCACTGCTTGTAGTCTTCGTGCAGGCCGGGTTCATCATCGTTGATGAACACGCTCGCGGTGATGTGCATGGCGTTGACCAGCACCAGCCCCTCCTGCACTCCGCTGTCGGCCACCACCTGCCCGACCTTGTCGGTGATGTGGACAAAGTCCATCCGGGCGGGCACGTTGAAGGTGAGATATTCGGTCTTTGATTTCATGATCATTCACTCCCGTGCCGCGATGATGCCGTGAGATGCGCGCCGATGCAAGCGCCCCCGGCCGAAGCGCAGGGGCAATCTCTGTGGCGGTTGCGGCATGGTCCCCACGCCGCGGCGGATTTCAAGCGCAATGGGAACCCCCGGAACCCCCGGATCCCCTGGATTCCCCGGCCGTGTGCGAACGGGCCCATTGCGGCCAATGTCATGTCCGCGCTGGACGCTGGATGTGTTCGCAAGAGGTGTGGACATCGAGTGTGTGGGGACATAACCCCGCCGTCAGCCCACGCGGCAGTGGTGGCGCCAGGGCGCGAGGTTTTGCGGGGCGAAGCCGGGGTTCAGCCCAATCGCTGCGCCACCTTGCGGAAGTGGTGGCCCTGGGCCCAGAGGGTCAGGGCCAGCTCAAGCTGACGCGGGCGCTTGAGCAGTGTGCCGAGCAGCAGTTTCCAGTAATGGAGTCGGCCGCGGTCCACGAGGCCGAGGTGGAAGCTTATTCGCCCGAGGGCGAGCAGCGAACTCAGCTTCCGTCGAAGGCTCAGGCGCGATGGCCATCGCGGCGGGCGGTAGTCGCCCAGGAAGGTGCGGATCCGCTCGTAGTAGATCTTCGGGGCATAGAGCGACTGCATGGCCCGGCGGTAGCCATCCCTGAGAAACTCCAGCGGCAGGCGCGTGTCGATGTTGGTTGTGCCATCGACGTTGTCACCCGTGGTAGAACCGAGCAGCCGACCCTCAACGCGGAGGCGCTGGAACAGCTTCGTCCCCGGCGGCGCCTGGAGCAGGCCGAGCATGGCCGTGCAGATGCCGCTGCGCTGAATGAAGTCGCACTGGCGCTGGAAGATGCTGGGTGTATCGGCGTCGAAGCCGACGATGAATCCGCCCTGGACCTGGAGGCCCGCCGCGTGCAGCTTTCGGATATCGGCGTGCATATCGCGCTTGAGGTTCTGCCGCTTGCCGCATTCACCAAGGCCCGCGGCATCGGGCGTCTCGATGCCGATGAACACGGTGGTAAAGCCCGCCCTGACCATCCGCTGGACGAGGATGGGATCATCGGCGAGATTGATCGAAGCCTCGGTATTCAGCGGCATCCGCGATTTGCCGCGCTGCCACACGGCGAGGGCATCGAGCAGTTCACCGGTTGCCTTGCGGTTGCCGATGAAGTTGTCGTCCACGAAGAAGATCGGGCCGCGCCAGCCCGCGGCGTAGAGGCTGTCGAGCTCTTGTACCATCTGCCCCACCGCCTTGGTACGCGGGTGGCGACCGAACAGGGCGGTGACGTTGCAGAAGTCGCAGTCGAACGGACAGCCGCGGCTGAACTGCACCCCCATCATCGCGTAGCGGTTCATCTCGACCAGGTCCCATCGCGGCGGGGGTGTCTTTCGCACATCCGGCTTGCCTTCGGCCCGGTACACCGGCCGCGGTCGGCCTTCGGCGAGGTCGGCGAGAAACGGTGGCAGCGTCAGCTCCGCCTCATCGAGCACGAGGTGGTCGACGTCGGCAAAGGCCTCCGGCTCACAGGTCACCAGCGGCCCGCCGGCGACCACGCGCTTGCCCATGGCCTTGCACTGCTCGATGACACTGCGGGCCGAACTCCGCTGCACGGTCATTCCCCCGATGAAGACCAGATCGGCCCATTGCAGGTCCCGCGGGCGCAGGCGCTGGATGTTCATGTCCAGCAGGCGCAGATCCCACGCCTGTGGCAGCAGCGAGGCGACCGTCATCAGGCCCAAGGGTGGCAGCACCGCGCGCTTGCGCACGAGGCGCAGGGCGTGGCGAAAGCTCCAGAAGGTGTCGGGGTGCGTCGGGCTGACGAGGAGGATTCGCATAGGGAGGGCTCAAGTCAAGGTAGTGATCCAGCATTTTAGGTGACGCGCGGCCTTGTTTCCCGTCTTTGCCTCTGACGCGGTCGATCCCCGGATTCACGCTGGTGAAGAGGTCAGGCCGATGTCGCGCGCATCCGTGCTTCTG
>PUNN01000406.1 GCA_003552605.1 Phycisphaeraceae bacterium | reverse complement strand
CTCCTGCTTGGCTGATGTCGGTGGGGCCTTAGGTTCGAGGGCCAATGCGAGATGGGCGGCAGCGGCAGTGGCTTCGGCCACGGCCCCGTTGCAGCCCGGACATCCTGTAGCCAAGTGCTGACGCACCAGCGCTCCCTGCGCCTCATCGAGCGCACCAACGGCGAATAACTCGATCAATACCTGGCATTCCTCGCACGTCACGGCAGCAGCCCTTTCTCATACTGTATACGCAGCAGGTTCCGCAATCGGATCAACCCGCGGCGGATACGGCTCTTGGCCGTGCCCAGGGTGATGCCTTCCAGTTCGGCGATCTGGCTGTGGCTGAGCCCTTCGAAGAACGCCAGTTCCACCACTCGACGCTGCTCGGGCGGCAGTTCGGCCAACACCGCCGCCATCCGCTGCTGCTGCTCGGCGTGGATGGACTGGTCAAGCGGGTCGGCCGCCACCGGCGCCGCCGAGCCCGCCTCGGTTTCGGCTTCGGCGGTGCCATCGGCCGACAGCGGCACCTCCGCATCAAACGCCGCACGGTGCCGCGACCGCCGCCGGTCCAGCGCCCGGCTGCGCGTAAGGGTCGCGATGAACGTTTTCGGGCTACCGCGGGTTGAATCATATCGGTCCGGCCGGTGCCACAACTCCCAGAACACATCGACCACGAGCGCTTCGGCCTCCATCCAGTCGCCGAGCACGCGGAACCCGAGCGCGTAGACGACCCCCCCGTGACGATCGTAAAGCCGTTCGAGGGCCGTAGCATCGCGCGCAGCAAGGGCCTCCATCAAGCTGTAATCATCCTCGGCCGCGTTCAGTGGTTGGGCTTGTGGCAAGCGCGTTTCCTCCATCACCGTCCAAGGGAGCGCTACTGATGGGCATGGCAGAAGGCCTTTACCCATTTTACCAGAAGGCAACCGGAAACTGAAACGCTTGGTGGCAGGATTTCCCCACAGTCAACCGATAATCAGCCCGCCAAGTCCCGTGTGCATGGCTCACAAAGGCTCATCTGGCCCGCGCATTGGCAGCCCCATCGCCAGTTGCCGAAGGCCCTAGAACACAACACCTGTTATCTTCTTCGAGCGCCCCCTCACTCGCTGATATCCTCGCTCCACAGTTCCGGCTGCTCGTCGATGAACCGCTCCATCAGCTCGATGCACCGCGGGTCCTGCGCGACGGTCAGCTTAACACCGTTCTGTCGAAGCAGGTTCTCGCTGCCGAGGAAATTGCGGTTCTCGCCGATGATGACCCGGCCGATGCCAAGTTGAAGCACCGCGCCGGTACACAGCATGCACGGGGAGAGCGTGGTCACCAGCGTCGTCTGGCGCCAGTCGGTGCGGCGGCCGGCATGGCGCAGGCAGGTGATCTCGGCGTGAGCGGTGGGGTCATCGTTCTGCACCCGCATGTTGTGGCCGCGGGCGACGATCTCACCTTCGGCGTCGATGAGCACGGCCCCGATCGGGATACCCCCCTCGGCCGCGCTCTGCTGCGCTTCGCGCAGGGCCTCGGTCAGCACCGAACGGGCATCGACCTGCGGCAGGCGCCGGCCGGGACGACCGAGCAGTTGACGGGTGCCGGCGAAGGTCGCGGGCGCACCGGCATCGCCGTCCCCCTCCAGGCCGGCGGATTCATCCTCGGCAAAAGCGGAGGTCACCGGCGGCGGTAGCGTGCCGCTATCGCCGAGCCCCATGGGCACCTCGCGGGCCGCGCCGGACATCGGCGGGGCGTTTCTGCGGCGAGGCGGCTGGGGCGCCGGGGGCTCGGGACTGGTGGGGGCTGGAGCCTCCGAGGCGGCCGAGGGTCGCGAGGCGCCACTTCGCCGCGAGGTCGATGCGGCGTTCGCACCACGCGTGCTGCCTGAGCGGGTGGACTTGCTCGCGGCCTTGCTGCGTGCGGTCGATGCCCCACTGCCGCGGCTGGTGGTGCTGGTCTTGCGGGTGGCGGCCTTCTTCTTTTTCTTGCTTGACTTGGCGTGTTTGCGCTTCATGGTCGACATCCCCTGATGTTGCATCCGGACGTGCCGATAGCCTACCTTAACACCGATGGGCCTGCTTGTGCTTTTCCTCGTCGCCGCGGCCGTCCTGCTGGGGATCGCCACGGCGATCGCCATACGCCGACTGCGCCATCCGCGTCGTAAGACCTATGGCACGGCCCTGGCCCGGGAGCTGTGCGTTGAACCGGCCGAGATGGGGTTGGCATCGGATCAGACAAGCTTTCATCTTGATGATGGTCATGTCAGCCCGGCGTGGATCATCACCGGCCGGCACCCGGCCGGCCCGGTGGTTATCTTCACCCACGGCTGGAGCGACAGCCGCTACATCGCGATGCCGATATGGACACCGCTGCTGGCCCCGCTGGCCTCTCACCTGGTGTTCTACGACATGCGTGCCCATGGGGAGGCTGAGGCGAACACCTTTCACGGTGGAGCGCGGGAGGCGGCAGACCTTGCGAGCATCATCGAGCAGGTCCGGGACCAGTTGGGCTCGGACCGGCCGGTGGTGCTGATGGGCCACTCGATGGGCGGGGCGATCAGCATCCTCGCCGCCGCGGAGCCAGCGGAGGGACGGGTGGCGGGCGTGGTGGTCGAGGGCGTCTATCGCCATTGGTTCCGGCCGTTGCGGCGGATGATCTGGCGGTGGGGCTGGCCGGCCGAGCCGCTGACGATGCTGGTGCGGATGGTGGTCCGGCTCATGGAGCCACTGATGAGCGAGGTCGACATCGCCGCCGCCGCCGAGCGACTGCGGTGCCCGTTGCTGGCCATTCATGCACGCGGGGACTGGATGTGCTCGCTGGCCGATGCCGAGGCGGTGGCGGCAGCCGCGCCTGATGGGCAACTCGTCGCACTCGAGGGCGACTGCCACCTCGGACTGGTCGAGGAGCAGCCGCAACGGTATTTTGCAGCCCTTGCGAGCTTCTTTGCCCGGTTCGCCCCCGCGGCGGAGGCCGCGATGCCCTCGGACGTCAGCCCACCGCCACCACCGAGCGCGACAACCGCCCCCACCGAGCGCTCCCGGACAGGCGCCGGCGAACCGCCAACCGAAAACGGAACCGCCCCCGATGGACCTCGCCCCGCGCATTGACCACACCCTGCTCAAGCCAGAGGCTGATGCCGACGCCATCGATCAGCTCAACGATGAGGCCATCGCCCACGGTTTCGCCACCGTGTGTGTCAACGGCTGCCATGTCGAACGGGTGGCACGCCGACTGGAGGCCGCGGCGGTGCCCACCGTCGCCTGCGGCGTGGCCGGATTCCCGCTCGGCGCGGGCAAGTCGACGGTAATCGCCATCGAGGCTGCTTCGCTTGTCAAGGATGGCGCCGCGGAGGTGGATATGGTTGCGCCATTGCCGCTGTTGCTGCGGCGGCAGGTCGAGGCGGGGCGGGCCTGGGTGAGCGAGGTCGTCCGTGCCGCCCGGGCGGCCAACCCCCGCGTGATCATCAAGCTCATCATTGAAAGCGCCGTGCTGATGAGCGGGGCCAGCGACACCGAGGCTGAGGGCCGCATCGAAACCGCCTGCCGCATCGCCCGCGAGAGCGGCTGCGACTTTGTCAAGACCTCGACCGGCTTCCATCCCGCCGGTGGTGCCACGGCCGCGGCCGTGAAGCTCATGCGCGCTCACGCCGGCCCATTGAAGGTGAAGGCCGCAGGCGGCATCCGTACGCGCGATGATGCGATGCGCATGATCGAAGCCGGGGCCGACCGTCTCGGCTGCTCGGCTTCGGTCGCCATTGTCAAAGGCGCGATGGGGGCTGACGCCGCTGCGGCGAGCAAGGGATATTGACCCCATGACACACACCGTCTCCGTGGGCCCGGTTCAGATCGGGCCGGACCGACCCTTGACCATCATCGCCGGCCCGTGCATGGCCGAATCGCTCGAACTCTGCCTGCAAGTGGGCACGGCGCTGCGTGACCGCTGTGCGCAGCTCGGGCTCGGATACATCTTCAAGGCGAGCTTTGACAAGGCCAACCGCACCTCGATCCACAGCGAGCGTGGCCCCGGCCTCGATGCGGGCCTCGACATGCTTGCCGCGGTGAAGCGCCGACTCGATGTGCCGGTGACGACCGACATCCACGAACCAGCCCAGGCCGCACCGGCCGGTGAGGTGGTCGACCTGCTTCAGATTCCCGCCTTCCTCTGCCGCCAGACCGATCTGCTCACCGCCGCCGCTGCGACCGACAAGGTGGTGAACGTCAAGAAGGGGCAGTTCCTCTCTCCGGCAGAGATGACCAGTGTGGTGGGCAAGCTCACCGAGGCCCGCGCGGCGGGGTTGATCCTCACCGAGCGGGGCACGTTCTTCGGCTACCACCGGCTGGTCAATGATTTCGCTGGTGTCCGAGAGATGATGGGCCTTGGCTGGCCAGTGTGCTTCGATGCCACGCACTCGACGCAACTGCCCGGTGCCGGCACCACCAGCGGCGGCCGCCGCGAATTCGCCCCCATCCTCGCCCGATGCGCGGTGGCCACCGGCGTGGATGCGGTGTTCATCGAAGCGCATCCCGACCCTGACAATGCGATGTCGGATGCGGCTAGCATGATGACACTGGCCGACTGCGCCGATGAACTCGCTCGACTCGTGGCGCTGCGTGCTGCATTGCACCAGCCGGCCGAGTCGCCCCCCTCACCGGCGAAGACGTAACGTCTCGTGGGTGGGCACTGTCCCGGTCAGATCGTGCTTTCGGTGACACGGAGCACTTCTTCGACGGTGGTCGTGCCGAGCGCGACCTTGGCGAAGCCATCCTGGCGAAGTGTCTGCATGCCACGTTCGATGCAGATGCGGCGAAACTCAGTCACGTTGGGATTGCCGGCGATGCGGTCGCGCAGGACATCATCGAGCACGAGCATCTCATACAGCCCCACGCGCCCTGCGTAACCGGTGTTGCGGCACTTGTCGCAACCGGCGCCTTTCCACACCTGATCCATGGCCACCCCGTGCAGCGCGAGGTGCTCGGCCACTGGCTCCTCGGGCGTCACCTGCCGGGCGCAGTGCCTGCACACGCGGCGGACAAGGCGCTGGGCGAGGCAGGCATTGACCGCCGTGCCGATCAGATACGGCTCGACCCCGATGTTGATCAGCCGCGTGATCGAACTGGGCGCATCGTTGGTGTGCAGCGTCGAGAGCACGAGGTGGCCGGTCAGCGATGCCTGGATGGCGGTGGTGGCGGTCTCGCGGTCGCGGATCTCACCGACCATGATCACATCCGGGTCCTGGCGCAGCAGCGCCCGCAGCGCTTTGGCAAAGCTCATGCTGATCGCTTCATGAACCTGCGTCTGCGTGATGCCCTGTAGGTTGTACTCGACCGGATCCTCGACGGTGGAGATGTTGAGCGTGTTGCGGTCCATCTGGCCGAGCGAGGCGTATAGCGTGGTCGTCTTGCCACTGCCGGTGGGGCCGGTGACGAGGATGATGCCGTGCGGCTGATTGATCTGGTGCTTCCACATCAGCAGGTTGTCTTCACCCATGCCCAGCTCATCGAGTGAGACCTGGATCGAGCGGGTATCGAGGATGCGCATTACCGCCTTTTCGCCGTAGGGCGTGGGGAGTGTGGACAGGCGAAGGTCAAGCTTGCGGCCATGGATCATGGCGCGGATGCGGCCATCCTGAGGCAGGCGGCGCTCCGAGATGTCAAGGTTGGCCATGATCTTCAACCGCGAGATGATCGCCGCGTGCATCTGGTGCGGCGGGTTCATCGTCTCGAACAGCACACCATCGATGCGATAGCGCACTTTCAGCTTCTTCTCGAACGGCTCGATGTGAATGTCGCTGGCGCCTTCCTTGACTGCGGTATAGATGATGTAGTTGACGAAGCGGATGACCGGTGATTCACCGGCCATCTTCTCAAGGTCGACCTCCTCCTTGCTCTGCTCGACGACCTCGACGTCATCTTCCTCGATGTCGCCGATGATGTCATCGACATCGATCTCGTTCTCACTCGTTTCATCCTGCTTGAAGTGCTCAACCGCCCGGGCAAGGTCCGTGCGGCAGATGACCACGAGCTTGACTGAGACGCCGAGCCTGTGGCGGACCTCATCGATCAGCAGCAGATTGTCGGGATGGATGAGCCCGAGCACGAGCCGTGAGCCGGCCGGCCGCAGCGGCATCATGCCGTGCTCGGCGCAGTAATCGAGCCCGAGCCGCTCGAGGTGCTTGCCGGGATCGAGCTTGTCGAGGTCGATGCGCTCGAAGGGCAGGCCGGCATTGTCCGCCACGACCTTTTGCACCGCCGGCTCATCGGCACCCATCTCGGCGAGGATGTCGGCAAGGGGCTTGCTCGGTGTCTTCTCCGCCACCTGCCGGGCGTTATTGAGCTGACCCGCGGTTACGGCGCCGGCATCGAGAAGGGCCTGGCCAAGCTCCCGCGTGGTGGGGGCATCGGCCTGATCCTCGGGCGTCCACAGGTCCGAAAGCGAATCCCCGCTCATGGCCCCATCATCGACCGGGTACGCATCGCCATCACCGGCGGTGCGCGGGGGGGGCTGGTCCGCCGGTGCGTTGAGCCATTCGCGAAGGTCCTTGTCGAGCATGTTCTCTCCGGTCACTTCCTGCCCCGGCTTACGGTCGCAAGGGACTGTCAATTCAACACACCGCGGCCGCCTGTCTACCCCTTCCTTCAGCGGTCGCGGACCGGCGACTGGTTGAGCGTTTCAAGGTCACCGCCCATCTTCAGCTCGAACCGGTGGTCGCCGGCTTTGAGCACGATGGAATCGCGGGTGATCTTCTCGACGGTGAACTCGCCCACGGAAGCACCCTCGCGAACGGTCTCTCCGCTGATGATCGCGACATTGCCCATCACACCGTCAAGGCGCAGGCGGCCGGCCTCCCGTTCGATTTGCCGCCGCTCGGCCTCGGCCTCCTTCCGCCGCCGCTCAGCCTCGAGCTCTTCAGCCGAGGGCCCATCATCGTCATCCGACTCGGCCTCGGCCTCCTGCGGCCGGTAGAGCACGAAGGGGTTTTTCTGCACGTACTCGAGCGGGACCTGCCGGCTGGCGATGTCATCGGTGAACATGGCGATCACCGAGGCGCTGTCACCGACGAGCTTGTTGAGGTTGTCCGGCCGGAGGGGGTCATCATCCGGCATCTGCTCTGGCTGTGATAGCTGGGCGAGGGCCTGTTCCACCCGGGCCTGGGCACTGGCCGTCTGCTCATCCGGCCCGAGATCGCCCTGGCTGGCGCGCATGAAGTAGAACGCCCCGCCGGCAATCGCGGCGACGATCAGCACCAGGGCGGTTCCGTGATTGAACACCTTCCCGCTGCCATCGCCGATCGACTGAAACTCAAGGTCCGCCGCTTCGGGCAGGTCACTTGAACCACCGCCCATCAGTGGCATGGTCCGTTCCTGCTCCTCATCGGCCGGAAGGTCATCGTGGCGATCGAAATCGTTGCTGGACTGGCTCATGGCGGGCCTTTCAATGGCGTGTGTTCCGCGGCGGTTGTCATGGCGCATCGGATCGTTCGTAGAAGATGCTCACGCGCATGTCGGCCTCCATCTGCTCGCTGTCATCGCGCCGCCGCATCAATTTTTCGATATCGAGCTCTTTGACGTTGGTGATCCGGCTGAGCTTTTCAAGCTCGAGCATGAAGCGGTAGAAATTGTCGAAGTCGCCGGCGACCACCAGCCGGATGGGGGCTTCAATGTACTCGGCCTGCGGGACCGTCCGCTGGCGCTCGACACGGAGGATGGTCATCCGCTGCTGCGAGGCAAGTTCCTGGATCTCGTGCAGCACAACATCGAACTTGTCACCCGGCGGCAGTTTCTTCTCGAAGACGTGGATGGCTTCGGTCAGCCGGTCGATCTGCTCGCGCAGGTCGACCTGGAGCATCGTCGCCGCTTCGAGCTGCCGCAGCTTGTCGCGCTTTTCCTGAATCTCGGCGTTGGCCTCGGCGATCTCGGCATTCCGCGGCTCGAAGATGAGGAAATAGGCCGCCACCGGCATCGCCAGCAGCAGGATGAGGAAGATCATTTCCCGTGTGCCAAATCGCATGGTTCAACTCCAGCCGGCCTGGTGGCTCGGGGGCCGGCGCCGGCACTGTCACCTGATCACGTGCGGGGCTTCGCTTTCGGTGCCTTACGGCGGGGCTTCCAGCCCCGCTTTCGGGGGTTCCGGGGGTTCCGGGGGTTCCGGGGGTTCCGGGGGTTCCGGGGGTTCCGGGGGTTCCGGGGGTTCCGCGGTCCGGGGGCCGGGGTCCACCACTTCCGGGGGCCGGGGGTGGGGTCAGTCGTCTTCGGCGTCGTCACCGAGGTCACCTTCGGGCGTGGCCAGGAAGCGTTCGGGGCCGAACTCCATTTCCGGGTCCATCGGATTCTGTCGCAGGCCGCGCTCGACCTTGATCGGCTCGTACCGTGTCAGGTCCACCTCCTGGTCGACCTCCATCACCATCCGGAACCGGTACATCGGCTTCTCCTCGATCCGCGTCTGCTCACTCAGCGCGATGTTGGCATCCTTGAACAGCGCGCACCGCCGCACCGCCGATAGAAACTGTGACAGCTCGGCGTTGGTCGGGGCCACACCGACGATCTCGATCTTCACCTGCGACGGCTGGACCTGCGGCTGATCCGAATCGTCATCGCTGCCGGCCCTTCGCCTGGCCTGGTTGCGGCCGCGGTCCATCGATGTCCGCTCGACCGTGGCACGGCGGGGCGTCTCGGTGCTCATGTCGAAGTTCAACAGGGACAGCGTCGGAGGCATGCGGTTGATCAGCTCGGACAGCAGCAGTGTCCGGTTGGGCCGCTCCTTGAGCATGCTTGTGACCTCGGCTTTGTTGAGCATCTTCGCCTTCTGGTCCTTGAGGTTTTCGAGCTCTTCGATCTGTTCCGCTGCGCGGTTGAACTCCTCGGCCACCTGCTGCATTTCCTGCTTGCGCATCACGCGCTGCTGGTCGGTGACCATGTATGCGGCGATGACCGTCCCCATGACGATGACGAACAGCGTCAGGCTGATGAAGTTGGTCCGCCGCTCGATGCGCTTATCGATGTATTCCTGCGGCAGAAAGTCCCGATGAGCCATGACGTTGCTCCCATTCGGCCTTGACGTTGCGGCTGATGCTGTCCTGGCAGGGGCGTGACCCGCGTGGGACTTGCGAGGCCCGCTCCAGGGTGACGGTTGCGGCATTCGCGGGTTACAGGTTGGCTTCGCTGAGCGAGAGCCCCAGCGGAACGGCCCAGCCGGGTTGGGGCTTTCGCATATCCAGGGCCGAGGCGGCCCCGCCCTGGCCCTTCTTCACCAGCCGCGCCAGCGGGTCACCCAACTGCGCCCCGATCCGCAGCGCCTTGGCCAGGCGCTGGCACAGTTCCACGTGGTGTGACTCACCGCCGAGAAACACCAGCTTCTCGATCGCGCGGCCCGGGAAGGTTGACTGGTGGTAACGCACCGCCAGTTGAAGCTCATCGATCATGCAGTCAAGCACATCGTCGTACACCGCCGAATCATCATCACCGTCGCCACCACCGCCTGCGCTCGCAGCGTTTCCCATCAACGGCGCCGTCGCGGTCGCCGCGGCAGGTGCGGTGACGGTGGCCGTGGCAGCACCTGAGCCACCGGTGAGGCTGATGCCACCATCGCCATCGTCCTCGGCCGGTGCCGAATCGAGCAGGGCAAAGCCCGTGCCCGCGCGGCCGCCGCCTGCCCGGGATGCCTCACCTGCTACCGGACTGTGGTCGATGGCGGGGCCGGGGCCCGCGGCCTCGCGGCGAGGCGCGACGGCGGTATCGGCGATACGCTGTTGTCGCGCCTCGGCGAATTCCAGCTTCTTGTGCCGGGCGAAGGCGCGGGTCAGGTGGTCGCCCGCGGCGTGAATCGTCTTGGCGAAAACCATCTGCGAGCCGTGGGCGATCACGACCTTCGTCGTCACCGCCCCGAGATCGATGAACATCGTCGTCCGTTCGGCATCGTCCGCGCGGCGGTAGAGATGACCGAACGCCCGCAGCAGCGCCATCGGCTCGGCGTGCATCCCCACCACGTCCAGCTTGGCCCGATGCGCGCTTTCAATGTGCCGCATCACGGCCTCACGGCTGGCGGCGATGCAGATCACCTCCTGCTTGCTGCTGCCTTCACGGACCACTGTCCCCACGTTGAAGTGTCGGATGACCATTCGCGTCGGGTCGACGTTCATCCGCTGGCGAAGGTGCTGGCGGACATGCTCATCGAGCACGGCCTCATTCTCGGCCTTCGCCACCTGGACTTGCTGGATGAGCGTATGGCTGGTCGGGATCGAACAGAT
>PUNN01000439.1 GCA_003552605.1 Phycisphaeraceae bacterium | reverse complement strand
GAGCCGCTGGCCTGGACGGTCGTCTGCCCCGGCGGCCTGACCGAGGAGTCGAGCACCGGCCACTGCCGGATCAGCAGCGAGTTGCACGGTGAAGGCCGCACCAGCCGCGAACTTGTCGCCCAGGTGCTCGTGGCATGCCTCGACCAGCCCAACACGATCGGCAAGAGCTTCAGCCTGCTTGATGGTGAAATGCCCATCGAGCAGGCCCTCTCCAGCGTATAGGGGGGGCGCGCAGGGCGAACGCATGTAGCTTGGCTGGCTGCGTCAGCAGCCGCCCCCGGAACTTCGGCTGATGGCCATGCGGCGCCCCCTGTTACGGGCCGCCATGGCCATCGGCTGCGGCCCCCCGGAAAGCCCGCTGGCCATGCCACCGCGCGTGGCCGCTACATGCGTTTGCCTTGTGGGGCGTTGGAGCGGGGATGTTGCCGGGGGCGGTTACGCCGCGGGGGTGGTCCGGATCGCCGGCAGACTTCGACGGCCCGGTTGCCGGGACCGGCGGTGGCGGCCGCAGGTCGGGCACCGCGTCATGGCCCGGGCTTTGTGCGTGTATGCGGTGACCGTTGAGACCACCGTGGCGTGGCTCCAGGTCAATGGTGAAACTGACACCGGGGCGCCGCTGCAGGGGTGGAGTTGCTCAGGCAGCGCACCGCTGGGCAGGGCATGCGAAGCCGCCCATTCCAATATCGGCAGCGCGGCCTGCAATTGCTGCTGGTCCTGTGCGCGGGCGATATACCACTGCGCCAGCCAAAGCGTACAGATGAACCAGGGATTGCCCGGCACGTTGCGCGTGTCCTCGCTCATCCGGTGGTAGCCATCGTTTTCATACCGGGCGATGCCGCCGACCTCGGTGCGCACCCACAGTCGCTTTTCGATCGCCTCCATCGTGGCTTGCAGTCGCGGGTCACCGACATCGAGCATGTCCATGGCGAACAGGGCGAAGAGGGAGGCATCCACGTGCGGGTCACGCTCGAAAGCCGGCATCTGATCGCCAGTGACCGCCACCGTCGGCAGAGCCATGGCCGCCTCCCCTTGTGGCGCGGTGTTCCTGTCCATGACCGCGGCCATCAGTGCGCTGGTACGGTCATGATCGGCCGGCACGATGCGCCGCAGAAAGCGGTTCTCCTGAGCGGACCAGAAGTGTTGGCCGAAGGCTTCGCGCATCGTGACGGCCGCCTCGCGGTACCGCTCAGCGCGTGGTACATCGCCAAAGCAGCGGGCGAAGTTCCACGCGGCCATCAGCCCGCCATAGACGGTGGCGACGGTGAAAGCGTGGACACCCCACCGCTCCTCCCACAGGTCATAGCTCGGCAGCGGCAGCAATGTCGCCGGGTCGCGGAAGCGCAGCATGAAGTCCGCGGCGGGCTGGATCAGCCGCAGCCACAACGGCCGGACGAACTCGATATCGCGGTAAAGCTGGAAGTGCCGCCACAGTGCCCAGACCACCAGCGCCGTCTCATCTTCCTGGATGGGCAGTTGCGGCCGGCCATCGCTGATCCATGGGTGCCAGCTCGAGGCGGGGCTGCCATCGGGATTGTATTTGTGCAGGAAATAGCCGCCCGGTTCGACGATGCGCGAGCACAGCGCGTAGAACGACCGCGCGATGTCCGGGTATCCCGCATCGTCCAAAGCCGCCGCCACCAGCGCGCCATCCCGCGGCCAGAGGTAGCTGTAGGTGTCACGCGAGTATTGCAGGTAGTCCGAATCGTTGGCGGCGATGATGGCGCCGTTGTTGTCGATCTGCGTGCGGATCAGCAGCAGCGAACGGCGGTGCAGGCGGATGATGCGGTCGGATGGGCCGGCTTCGGCCAGGTCGGTCAGGCGCGGTATGGCGGCATCGAGCCAGAGGCGCCAGTAAGCCGTGGTGCGGTCGATGACCGCCTGTGGACCCTCGCGCTCGAGAAACTGTTGCAGGTCGGCGATCTCCTCGCGGCTGCGGCCGGCACCGAGAACCAGGTAGGCCGTCTGCGTCGCCCCGGGCTCGAGCGGCACGTTCAGCATCATGGTCGAGTCGACCGCGCCCTGTGCGATGGGGTTACCGCCGAGCCGGCCATCCTCGGCATCCCGCCATGTCCCCTCGGCGTGGCAGAAGCCGGCGTTACCGGTGGCATATTCATCGATGCGCGGCCCCGTCTCATCGCACCAGGTGGTCATGAGATACCGCATGCCACGGTAGTGGACCATCGCGCACAGCCGCGGATCGTAATAGACCGTATCGCCGACCTTCGAGCCGTACATGTCGAAGCTGTTGTGATGCACCAGCCGGACCTGTCGCGGCTGATCGCAGAGGTTGGTCACCTCAATGCGGCGCACCAGCAGCGGCCGGTGGAAGTCGACCACATCCGTGCAGTGCAGTTGCAGCTTCAGCACCGGGTGGTTCATCCGCACGCTGGTGGCCATGGTCTCATCGGCGTAGTCGAGCCCGATCTGCCAGTCCTGGTGGCTCCAGAACAGCCGCTTTCGACGCCGGTCCTGGACATGTCCCGGGACATCGCCGTAAACGCCGAACCGGCAGGGCACAGCGCCACAGTGGTTCTCCTGCCCGACGTGCGGAAAGTAGAGGTCGCGGACCTGGTAGTGTTGATCGAAGCACACAAGCATCTGACCGTTACCGACGGGGATGTCGCGTGCCATGAACCACCTTCTCCTGCGGGTAATGAAAAGACGACAGCGTCCGCGGCCAACCCACGTGAGCCGGCCCGGAGGGCACATCGACCGAATGAAAGGCCGGCGTTAGGCGGTGGCGGCGCATCGCCTCATCGCTGCCCGGCAAGCACGAACCGCTCGCAGCCGCAGGCGAAGTAGTGGGTGAAGCCCAGTTCCATGCGATGGCGAAGGTCCATGACCTCACCTCTGAGAAAGCCCGCCGCCGTGGCCCGCACCAGCCAGTGTCGCGCGGCGGGGTCTGCCCCGCGTGTGTGCCACCGGCACGCCGCGGCCGCCCACCGCCCACGCAGCAGGTCGCTCCAGACCAGCCCCCGGCGGGAAAGCTGATACATCACCCGCAGCAGCATCATCACACGAAGATCGGGCAGATCGTGCCCGATGAGGCTCGCGAGGGTGTAGTCGAAGCTGTTGGCATCGAACGGTGGGGCGAGCGGGTCCGCGGCGATGGCCGTGATCTGCCTGCCGGACGCTTCACCACCGGCTTCGTTCGCGGCCCCGCCCCGGTTGAGTGGGGCAAGGGCTTCAACATCGCGGTCCACCACGGTGATTGCCACGCCGCGGTTGAGCCGTTGGGCCCGCGCGGCGACAGTGCGGGCGATATCAACCCCGCCGCGGCCGAGCACGAGCAGTTGCAGCGTCCGCGCGGCGGCATCGCGGCGGCACCAGTGCTCAAACAGCCGCACGATCACCCCCGTGGCCCCGGACCGCTGGTTCAACCGCTCGATGGCGCCCGCTGCGCTCGCCGCATCCGGCGGGGAGATGTCCCCTGGCAAGGGTTGACGCTGCGTGAGAAAGCCCATGGCCGGTGGAATCTACCGGGGCAGGGGAGGGGGGACAAACTTACCCAAGGCAATGGCAGGGCAAACGCATGGAGCCGCAAAGCCAGCCAGCCTGCTCTGGATAAAAAGGGAGCCCGCGCCAAGTGCGATGCACGCGCCTGCAATGTCCCTTCGGGCCCCGGCGATGAGGCTTGACGATGCATCTGCGATTCTCTTACCGGGGGGGTGGCATGGTCAGCGGGCTCTCCGGGGGTCTTCAGCCCGATGGCCATGCGAGGCTGCAAGGCGCTTGGGACGTCCTGAACCCTCGGGGCCGCATGGCCATCGGCTGCGGACACCCCCGGAAGCCGCTGACCATGCCACCCAGCCTTCTCTGGATACAAAGGCAACCCGCGGCGCGTGTCATGCGCCCCGGCACCCGCTGACGTCTGCTGTCCGTGTGAGGCGTGACGATGCATCTGCTATTCTCTTGCCGGTGGAGCTGGCCCGGAGGGCGGGTGAACGGAAGGGGCCGGGGGTGGCGGCCTCGTTGGAGCGTGGAATGGTTTGGCAGAATGAATCATCTGTTTATCGTGCCGCGCTGCTGCTTGCGGTCTTACTCGTCGGCGGCGGCTGCACGTCCACGGTGCGCACGACCGATCCGGCCCGCACCGCGAGCGAGCACTTTCTCCAGTCCCAGGCGGTGGCCGAGGCCGTGCGGCAGTTGAACATCGAGCCGATGCGGGATCGGCGGGTATTCGTCGATGCCGACTACCTCAGTTCGACCGACCGGCAGTTCCTCCTCGCCGAGGTGCGGGCTCACATGCTCGAACAGGGGGTCCGGGTGACCGATGAGCGTGCGGAGGCGGAAGTCGTGGCCGAGGTCCGGACCGCGGGGCTCGGCATCGACCGCTCAGATATGCTCGTGGGGATTCCCTCCCTGGTGGTGCCGGCCACTGCCGGGCAGGACGGCCCGGTCGGGGCGATCACCGAGGTCGCCACGCCGGAGTTGTCGCTTTTCAAGAACATCCGGCAGCGGGGCTTTGCAAGCGTGGCCATCGTGGCATACTGGGCCGACAACGGCGAGATGGCCGCAAGTACCGGCCCGTTCATCGGCCAGACATTCCGCACCGACTGGTGGATCTTTGGCCTCGGGCACCAGATCCGCGGGGATATCCCGCCGACTGAACGTGACTGACATCCATGCCGGCTGCCGCGGAGCGTATCATTGGCGATGAAGCGACTGCTCAAGTTCCTGCTCATCGCGGTACCCATTCTTGTGGTGCTGTTGCTCGCCGCCGTGCAGGTGGTGCTCTGGAGCGATCTACCGCGGCGGATCATCGTTGCCGAGCTCGAGCGGGAGACGGGCTTGGATGTCGAGCTCACCTCGCTGCGGGCAACCTGGGGTGGCCGCACATCTTTGCGTGATCTGCGCATCGCCCTGCCGTTGGAGGATCGGCCGCTGCTGGCGGTGCCGAGCATTCGCATCGAGCACACCAGCCTGCCCGGGCTGGTGACGGGAAGAGGCTTCAACGTCTATCGCATCGAAGCGGATGGGCCGGATGTGCATCTGCATCGCGATGAGCAGGGCCGCTGGAACGTCGAGCGACTCATGGCCATGCTCGATCAGCGGCGCCCCCCGCCGCCGGACCGCCCGCGGCCACTGCCGCCGCTGCCGCATGTGGTGTTCAACGATGTTTCGATCCACCTCGCGGACGCGGCCGGTCGAAGCGAGGTGCTGTCACAGATTGCTTTGAGGTTGACCCCTTCCGGCCCCGCCGCGGGTGAACTGGATGTCGATGTGCCGGGCCTGGCGCATCTCGAGGGTGAGTTGGCCACGCGGGGTGAGCAGCGGCATGAGTTGAAGGCCACGGTTCGCGAGTTGAAAAAGCTGGCGGCGTGGCTGCCGGATCAGCGGCTCGAAGCGCTCGAAGCCGAGCTTCGCTGGGCCGGCCGCGTGCAGGATGGCGGGCTTCGCGGACAGTTGCACATCGAGCGGGCGGGCATTGCTGAGGGCAGCGCCCGCGGGGAGGTGGGGGTCGAGATCCGCGACGGCCGCATCCGGGCCACGCCGCGCGACCTCGAGGTGGAAGCACCTCGCTGGCTTGCCGACCCGGCGCGGATCGCGGGCGGGGCGATCGTGCTCGAAGCGGGGACGGTGAGCTGGCAGGACCTGGTGGTCAGGGCGTTCGATGGGAGGGCCTCGTTCAGGGGCGACTACCATCTCGCCGAGCAGCGCGGCGTGGCACACGGGCACTGGGAGGACATGGCACTGCCCGAGCCGCTGCAACACGGCGGCACGATCGAGGCCAACATCGACCGCGGCGGCCCCTTCGGGGCACTGCGCATGGCCGCGGGCGTTACCTCTCACGGTGCCACGCCATGGGGCACGTGGGATTCAGCTTTGGCGCTGAACGCGACCGGGCCGGCATTTACCGAGCTTTCGTGGGAGTTGCGGCAGCTCGATGGCCGCTGGAGCGGCGATGCGATCGCCGCGGGGGCCGGGACCGTCACGGCCGCCGGCCGGCTGGCCGATGGGGTGCTCACGCTCAACCGTTTCGACCTGCCGGTCGAGGTCGAGGGGCACGGCAGTGCCCGCATGGTGGGGCATGCCGGCCGGCTCGACCTGGCCACGCAGCGGTGGTCGGTCGACGGCCGGCTCGAATCGCTGCGCGCGGCGGTGCTCGGCGAGGCGGTGGGCAGCGCCCGGATCGAAGCTTTCAGCGATGGTGAGCGCGCCAACTTTGAGCTGCGGCAGCTCCAGGCTGGCCCCTGGTCGGGAAGTCTCGATGGCTGGCTCTCGCTGGCCGATGATGGGGCGGTAGCGGTGGATTACGACCTGGCTCACGCGGCGATGACTTTCGAATTGGACGATCGCCATCTCGCCTCGATGGCCGGTGCTTCCATCAGCGGCCGGGCTGATGGCACGTTGTCGCCACTGCGGGTGACTCATCGCACGCACTTGCGCGCCGATGGGCTTGAACTTGGCGATGGGCCGGCAGAGACGGTCCGTTTCACCGTCAGCGGCGCCGTGGATGAGAAGGGGGGCAACATCGAGAGTGAGCCGTTCACCCTGCTCGGCGCCGCTCTGCGTTTCGAGGCAGCGCATCAGGTTGCATCGGGCCAGACCACGGCTTCGGTCAGTCTCGGCGGCCTGGGGCTGGGTGAGGCGGACCGATTCAGCGATGTCCCGCTGCAACTCGGTGGCACCGCCGGGGCGCAAATTGATCTGTCCCTTAATGGCTTTGACCCGGACACGCTCGAAGGGGAGGGGTCTTGGCATGCCGAGGCGGTGCATCACCCATGGTTTATCGTCGATGATGCAGAGGGCGGGATTGAAGTGAAAGATGGCAGGCTCAACCTGCGCCGGATCGTGGCCCGGGTGGGCGAAAGCGAGGCCCGGGGCGAGGTTGCGCTATCCCTTGACCGGCCCAACGAGGTGGCCGGTTCGTTCAGCGTGACCGACTGGCCGGCACAGCACCCGGTGTATCCGCATTTCGTGGCGCACGCCACGGGTGAAGTGGGGGTGCAAGCCGACCTGGCGACGATGCACCTTCACGGACCGGTCGATGTCCGGACAACGCTTCACTACCATGATCGACTGCTCGGCCGCGCTGCGGTCGAGGGCCGATTCGTTGAAGATCGCCTTGAACTGCCACAGATCACGGCCGAGATGCTCGATGGCCGTGCCACGGGAGATGCGGTGATTGAGCTTGCATCGCCGTGGCGAAGCCATCTAGGGATGGATATCGAGGCCATTGATGCGGGGGCGCTTCTGGATTGGGCGCCGGAGATCGAGTTCATGGTCGGGTTGCACCCGGGCTCGCTCAACCGTGCCCTCGATGGGCTCAGCGGCACGATTGATGGGCGGCTGGTGGCGGCGCCGGATGATTCGCCCCGGGCGCCGGGGCCGTTCCGCATCGATCTGGAGCTCAACCCGCGGCAACTCGTGCTCGAGCGGCTCGAGATGGGCGATGTCCTGTTGCAGGCGTTTGTCGACGATGAGAATGATCGCATCCTGCTGCACCGGGGGACGATCGACCTTGCCGATGGCGAAGTAAGCCTGTGGGGCCGGATGACGAAACAGCGCGGGCACTGGTTCGCCTATGGCAATCTGCAGTGGGATGAGCTTTCGATTGATCAGCTTATCTCGCTGGGTGATATCCTTGACCCAGCGAGGGATGAAGGCCTGCCTGAAGATATCGCCGGGACACCCATCCCCGGCCGGTTGAGCGGGCGCATTCACACCGGGATGCCGCTGGCCGACTGGACGCGTGCTTCCGGTGGCGGCCGGTTGTCGGTGCGGGATTCGGACTTCGTGCGCATTCCCATGTTCAACGAGCTCTACCGGCTGATGAACCTCCGCATCCGGGCAGGCCGCGCTGAAGGTCGCGGCGAAGCGCGGCTGCGGCTGGACGGTCCGACCTTCCGGATCGAGCGGCTCGATTACACCAACCGGGGTGCGCGGCTGAACCTCAACCTCGCCGTGCTCGACCTGCGACAGGGCACGGAGAGCCCGATCGAGGGTTACGCCGTCGGCATTCTCAATCCGCTGCCGGATATTGGGCTTTTGAGAGACCTTGCCGATGCCATCGCCGCTTACCAGGGTGATATGACCACCGCACGGATCGATGGTCGCATCGATGCCCCCGAAGTCCGCCCCATCCCCTTCAGCCTGTTCCGCGAATTCACCCGTGCCGTCGGCGGCGCCGTGGGTGTCGAGCCGGCGCCCGTCGAGGAACTGCCGGCCGAGGAGCCGGAGGAGTAGATGTCAGTTTTGCCATCCTTTCAACGCTGTTGGCCGACCTTGCAACGCACCGGAAAATCCGTGAGGGTTCGCACGCAACCGAACTGGCCCAGGCACCGATCGCGGCGACGCTCGAGCACGGCCGGGTGTATATCAACCCCGACCAATACTTCGAAGGCGTCGAGCCGGCGGTGTGGGAGTTTCAGATCGGCGGATATCAGGTCTGCGAGAAGTGGCTCAAGGATCGCCGCGGCCGCACGCTGGGCTACGATGACCTGATGCACTACCCCTGCATCGTCGAAGCCCTGCGCGAAACGATCGACGTGATGCAGCGAATTGGGGCAGTGGCGGATGAGGCGGAAGCCTGCCGGCCTGTGGACAGCAAAGGAGCAGCCAATGGAGACGCGAAGCGGTAATCTCGTCGATCCGGTGTATCCGCAGGATAAAATGAACGCTTCGATTGACCTCGGCACGCATCAGGCGAAGGTGACCGGCAGCACATGCGAGGTCGAAGTGGAGATGCAGTTTACGCCGCGCGCGGGTGTGCTTTTTCGGGTACCGGAGGCGCAGTTGGTTCCAAGCGAGATATCCAAGTCCCTTTGCGATGTCATTAAGAAGGACATTAAATGTTCGGTGGAACTGCTTGACCGATCGATCACGATTCAAGCCCTTCCCATTTCGATTAACCTTTCGGGTGGCACCTGGGGGCATAGCTCGCGCATCGTAATGGTTCCTGACACATCATTGGTCAATGCATTGTGCGATAGAAACAGCATTCATCGGGCTGTTATACACCTATTCAACTTTCCGAAGTTCTATGGCGAAAGCGATTGCCAGGTGTTATCCGAATGCCACGGGAAGCAGACGTGGAGACGGTGCGGTCGAGTCGAGCTTAAGGCAAATGGGTGGTGCTTCACGATCGCCGCCATGAAGGACACGAAAGAGCGGGAGGAGGGACTGAGAGAACAGGGCGGATACCATCTGACCCACGTTGCTCAAACCGCGCGTGAAGACGATGCTGCATTTGTGTCGCAAGATCTGAATGCGCAGGTTAATCTGCTACATGAGTTTCTCTCCTTTGTTTTGGGGCGATGGGCGGGCGTCGGGTTGACGTGCGGCTACAACGACCACGATAAGATGGTCTTTGAGGAATGGGGCGTGCGTCACATGCATCCGGACATTCGACATTTCTCGTCTTGGTTCTGTCCACATCGCGCGAGGATGATTTGCGATGTATTCCCTGGGTTTGCACGCTTGCAAGACAGCCCGGTCTGGTGTAAGGCTTTGAAGCACATCATCCATTGGTACATCGCGGCTAACGACCTTGAATCTGCCGCTGCAGCTGTCGAAGTCCAAGTCGTTCATGCTCAGATCGCCCTTGAAACGCTCGCGTGGACTCTGTGTGTGCAAGACAAGCGAATGGTGTCAAAGAATAAGTTCAAGGGAAGCACGGCTGCGGACACGGTGCGACTCTTGCTGTCATCCTGCGACACACCACGCGATATTCCGGCACATATGAGTCCGCTCCTCCAAGGAATGCGGGATGGGAAATGGTCAGATGGGCCGGACGCAATTGCGCAACTTCGCAATCATGTGGTCCATCCCGACAGGGCTTGGGAAATCCCACCTGGCTCATTCTATGAGGCCGGCCAACTGGCGTTGTGGTACGTCGAGATGGCCCTGCTGCACATCGTCGGATACAAGGGGGACTACGCTTCACGACTGATGAGGCCCCGTTGGGTCGGGCAGACTGAGCCCGTGCCCTGGAGTCAGTAAGCGGCCGGTCAAGCCCTGCCTCATGCCCCCGTCGAAGGGGCGGTCGGGCAAGGCCCGAGCCAAGCCGTGGCGGCGATGCGCAACGGCCGTCGCGAGCCTCGAAACAGCACCATCGAAGCCGTGATAAGCGAACTGGGCTAGGCTGGCCGGATCAGGTTCATGCACCCAAGGTTCAAGTCACAGCCGCAGGGCGAACGCATGTAGACGCGAAACCGGGTGGCATGGTCAGCGGCTGTCCGCAGCCGATGGCCATGACGGCCTGTGATTGGGGGTTCGCCGCATGGCCATCAGCCGAAGACGGCTGCTG
>PUNN01000078.1 GCA_003552605.1 Phycisphaeraceae bacterium | reverse complement strand
GTGCCACGCCCGGCTGCCTCGGGCCAAGCACCTTGGCCACCCGCCGCGCCATCAAGTGCGCATTGAGGCCGCGCTGCCACGCGCGGCGGAAACCGGGGTACATCGGTGGGCTGACCACCCTCGGCCCCGCCGGCCCTGCCCGGTGAACCCCATCGGCCTGAGCGGCGGCTCGCGGCACCGCAGGGCCCGGCCGCAGCCACTGACCGAGCTTGGCCACGATCTTGCCGAGGTCGGCAGGCGCCAGCGAGGGGCGCCGCGTCCCGATCGTGTTGACCCACACGACCTCAACCCGTGGCAGCAGGTGACGCACCAGGTGCTGACAGCTCGAGGGGTGTCGCCCCCAATCGTCGGAAAAGACGACCAGTTGCATCGGTTGATCGGCAGCGGACACAGCGGTCACAGATGCAACCTCCAGCGGGGGACGGTCTGGCCAGACCACGCCGCGGCGACCGGGCAGACGAAACGGGAAGCAGGCCCCTGACCACCGTCGGACGGTTACAATATCACCATGGACCAATCGCAGCAGCAGACCGAGCAGACCGCATCCATGGATGATGCAG
Source organism: Phycisphaeraceae bacterium (assembly GCA_003552605.1). Classification (GTDB taxonomy): domain Bacteria; phylum Planctomycetota; class Phycisphaerae; order Phycisphaerales; family Phycisphaeraceae; genus B1Sed10-187. The sequence goes on along the minus strand of PUNN01000078.1, from coordinate 9,792 downwards.
CCGAAAGCGTCGCCGACGCCGGCCGGCCCGCCGAATCGGAGGGGCCCGTCTCCGGGGAGCCTGGCGACCCGGATGCGGACGAGGCGCCCAACAGTGCCATCGCCCCGGAGATTTCGGAGGACGGTTCGGCGACGGTCGGCGAGGTGCCCGAGACCGATGGGAATGGCGCCGGGGGGGACACCGCCACTGATGAACAGGCCGACGCCACCCGGGCCGCCGACAGCGCCACCCCCCCACCGCAGGATCTGCCGCAGCGCATTGAGGCCATCTTGTTGACCAATGACCGTGCAGTCTCAACCGCGCGGCTGAGCGAGTGGCTCGATGGCCTGTCGCCGAAGCACATTCAGGATGCCATCGCCACGCTGAACGAGCTTTACGAGCGAACGGAACGTTCCTTCCGCATCGAGCCGGTCGCCGGCGGCTGGAAAGTGCTGACGTTGCCGGCCTACGCCGAATTGCTCGACCGGATGAAGAAGGGCAAGCCGCAGTCACGATTGACCCCGGCCGCGATCGAGACCCTCGCGATCGTGGCTTATAAGCAGCCGATCCTGCGGGTGGATATCGAGGCGATCCGCGGCGTGGCCTGCGGCGAGGTGCTGCGCTCGTTGATGGATCAGCACATGGTCAAGATCGTCGGCCGCGCTGAACAGCCGGGCCGGCCGATGCTTTACGGGACGACACGACAGTTTCTCGAGGTATTCGGCCTTGCGAGCCTCAAGGACCTGCCCAGCGCCTCGGAACTGCGCCCGAAGTCGTAACCACAACACCTGCTATCGGTTTGATTCGCTTGCGGCCCGTCCCGCGGCCGCGCTGGAGCTTCCCATGCGATCGCTACTTACCCTGCTTGCTGCATCGGCCCTACTGTTCAGCCTCGTTGGCTGTGCTTCCTCTCACAAGCTCGAAGGCAAGGTCGTTACCGGGAATCGGCCGATGATCGAGGTCGTCTCGAGCGATGATTCCCGGCTGCGCCAGCCGGGGGTGGCCGGGGCGCAGGTGGAAGCCATCATTGACCCGGATACGACCGCCCGCCCCAATCGCGTGGGGCCGACGATGAGTGATGAGCATGGTGAGTTCACGCTCGACATCGAGGAGTTCGGTGCCGGCTTTCTGGAATACGACATGGGCATCCTCACCCGCGCCCGCGGCCACCGTGACCACTACGAGGTGCTGCCCATGCCCCGTTCCGGTCATAAGCTTTTGATCGTTATCGCCCCGGGCAGCCCGTCCCGGCAGCCGAGCGGCCCGCCCCGCGACACACTCGAGCCGGGTGAGCGCGAGATGCTCGAAGGCAACTTCCCCTGATTTCCTGCGGCCCGCTGCCTTCGCACCACGCAGCGCAATGAAAAGCCCACCGCCGCAGCGGTGGGCTTGGTGGATTCATCGTGCGGTGGGTGATCGCCGGGTTCAAGTGCCCGGATTATCGCGGCGGGGCTCATCTTCTGATGGCGGTTCGCCTTCATCCGGGGCCTGATCCTTCGCCTCAGAGTCGGTATCGCCCTGTTCGGGCTGGTCGGGCTCGAGCGATTCTTCAGTGTCCGGCTCGAGCGACTCTTCCGTCTCGGCCTCGATGGGCTCGAGTGGTTCGAGGTCTTCGGAGACCGGTTCGAGGGCCTCATCGACAGCTTCACCGGCCGCGGGCGCCGCAGCGCCGCCACGGCGAAGCTGCGCTGCGCGTTCGGCCCGGCGGTTTGCCTTTTCGCGACGCCGCGAGTGCTGTCCGGTGAGTTGCGGGCCGCTCTCATCGCCCACGAACATCAACACGCATAGCTCGCCGCCATCACCCTTGCGGTATTTTCCGAGCCGGACGATTCGGGTATAGCCGCCGGGGCGGTCCTCGTAGCGCGGGGCGATATCCTCGATGAGCTTGTTGACCACCTTCGGTCCGCGCTGAAGCTCGTGGTACTTGTTGACCCGATAGCCTTCGGAACGCAATTCAGCGCGCGTGCTGTCGGTCAGGTCGCGGTCAACGAGGATGCGGTTGCCGCCGAGTTCCCGGGCGAGCCGGCGGCGATGGGTGACATCGTTGCCGCCCCCCTGCCGCGCGGCGTTGGCCTCGCGGGCGAGGGTGACCATCTTCTCGACCATCGGCCGGACCGCCTTGGCCTTGGGCACGGTCGTGGTGATGCGCTCGTGGGTGATCAGCGCGGTGGCGAGGTTGCGAAACATCGCCTTGCGGTGGGGGGGGTTGCGGCCGAGTTTGTAGCCGCCGACGCGGTGTCTCATGGCAGGTTCTCCTTTCTTTCTGGTGCCGCAGCGTGCCGAGACTTTGGCGCTGCCGCATCCACTCCCGCCCGCTTCATGGCGGGCGGGGACACCCGGTCAACGGGTGCATGGCCCCTACGCAGGGCCGGGGGCACCGATGGCCCCATCATGGCCGATTGCCATGCGTGATCCTCAGCCCCTCGAGGCGCCGTTCATCTCTTCCTGAAGCTCGGCCGGAAGCTCCATCCCCAGCGACAGGCCCATGTCGGCAAGCTTTCGCTTGACATCGCGGAGACTGGTCTTGCCGAGGCTGCGGATCTTGAGAAGCTCCGACTCCTGCTTGCTGACAAGGTCGGCGACGGTCTGAAGCCGGGCGCTCTCGAGGCAGTTGTTGGCCCGCACGCCGAGATCAAGCTCGGTCAGCGGCATCTTCAGCTTGCGGATCAGCTCTTCCTCATGCCGCGCGGCGGCGGTGGCGCTCTCGCTGGCGCGGGCCTGGCCGAGTTCGGCAAACTGCACGAACGGATTGAGGTGCTTGCGGAGAATCTTGGCCGCTTCCACCACGGCCATCTCCGGGCTGACCGTGCCGTTGGTCCAGACCTCGAGTGTCAGCCGGTCGTAGTTCGTCTTCTGCCCGACACGGGTATCCTCGACCTTGTAACGCACGCGAAGCACCGGCGAGAAGATCGCATCGACCGGAATCCAGCCGACCTCCTTCTCCTCGCTGTCATCGGAATACTGCTCGCTTGCCGGGACGTAGCCGCGGCCCTTCTCGACGATGAACTCCATGTCGAAGTCGACCTGCTTGGTCAGCGTCGCGAGCACGAGGTCCTTGTTGTGGATGGTGACGGAGGTGTCGGCCTCGATCAGGTCCGCGGTGACTTCACCGGGGCCTTCGGCCTGGAGGCGCATCGTCCGCGACTCATCGCCTTCAAGCGAGACGATGAGGTTCTTCACGTCGAGGATGATGTCGGTCACATCCTCCATCACCCCTTCAAGGCTCGAGAACTCATGGGGCGCCCCGGCAATTCTCACCGACGTCACCGCCGCCCCTTCAAGGCTCGAAAGCAGGATGCGGCGGAGGCTGTTGCCGAGTGTGGTGCCAAAGCCACGCTCGAACGGCTCGATGGTGAACCGGCCGTAGGTCTCGTTGTTGAGTTCGGGGTCGGGGGTGACCCGCGAGGGCAGTTCCAGTCCGCGCCAGCGAATACGCATGGTCGGTCTCCGTGCTAGGCAGCAGTCCCAGGTGTGGGTGAATCCGCGGCAAGCACGCCCCGGCACCGCCCTGCTGTGCAGCGGTCGAGGCTTCTATTACCGCGGGGTTGATCGATCGGTGCCGGCTCATGCCGCCCCGGAGGCGGAGCCGGCGTTCGTTTGTGTATCTGCCATCCAACCGGCAGGGCCAGCACTGCGTTCGTGACGCTGCCCACCCGGAATCGCCGGCGTGGGCCGCGGGGACGCAGCGCGGGGTTGGCGATCGAAGGTCAGACGCGCCGTTTCTTACGAGGGCGGCAGCCGTTGTGCGGGATCGGGGTGCGATCCTCGACAGCGGAAATCTTGATCCCGCGCGACTGCAAGGCCGTCACGGCGGACTCGCGACCGGAGCCGGCGCCGCGGATGCGCACCTCGACCTCCGCCAAGCCCATCTTCTTGACCTTCTCTGCCACCTCTTCGGCGGCGCGGGTGGCGGCAAAGGGCGTGCTCTTACGCGAGCCCTTGAAGCCGATCGTCCCCGCCGACGCCCAGGCGAGCACTTCACCGTTCATATCGGTGATGGTCACGAGTGTGTTGTTGAACGTCGCCTTGATGTGGGCCACACCACGGCTGACGTTGCGCCGAACTTTCCTGCTTTTCTTTGCCATCTGTGCGGGTATCCTCGAAGTTGCCATCGCTGCCGTCCCGCCGGTGGCGGCCCCGCCCGCCGCAATGGCGGGTGCTGCTGCCGTCGGCGGCCCTCGTCGACCACCATCGGGGGTAGACGCGGGCAGCTCGCTTCGTATGCAGCGGCCACACGGCCGCCGCGCTGTTGACACGGTTGAATCAGTTCGGCCGGGCCCGTGCCCGGCCATCGGGGTTACTTGACGCCGCGGACCGACTTCTTGCCGGCCACGGTCTTGCGCCGGCCCTTGCGGGTGCGGGCATTGGTCCGGGTGCGCTGACCGTGCGCGGGCAGGCCCATGCGGTGGCGCAGGCCGCGGTAGCAGCGGATGTCCCGCAGCCGGGTGATATTCTGCGCCACCTGTCGCCGCAGGGCGCCCTCGACCATGTAATTCTGGTCGATAAGGCCGGCAATCTGGGCGAGCTGGTCTTCGGTCAGCTTGTTGGCCCGGACCTGCGGCTCGACATTGAGCTCGCGGCAGATCTGCTCGGCATGGTGGGGGCCAATGCCGTAGATGTACTGAAGCGCAATGCGGATCGGCTTGTTGTCGGGCACATCGGTACCTGCGATACGTGGCATGGTCGTGTCCTCTTATCTTCGGGGCAGTGCGGACCGTTGCGGTGTAGCCGGCCGGGTCCGGGGCCGGGGGGCCGGGCCGAGCCGGTCAGGTCAGCCCTGGCGCTGCTTGTGCTTGGGGTTGGTGCAGATCACGCGCACAACACCCTTGCGGCGGATGATCTTGCAGTTTTCACAAATTCGCTTGACGCTGCTTCGTACTTTCATGGTCGCACCTCTCAGCACCGGCCCTCCGGGCCGGATTCTGTCAATGGCGGTAGACGATCCGACCCTTGGTCAGATCGTAGGGGCTGATGTCGACGGTGACACGGTCGCCGGGAAGGATGCGGATATAGTGCATCCGCATCTTGCCGGATATTTGCGCGAGGATCTGGTGGCCGTTCTCGAGCTTGACCCGGAACATGGCGTTGGGCAGGGCGTCAACGACTTCACCCTCGACCTGGATCTTCTCTTCTTTGGCCACGGCAATTCCTGTCCGGTCGCCCGCCGTTGCCGGCAGGCAACCCCATCGGGTTCACGATCCATCGGTAAGGACGCTGGCACCGTCGGCCGTGACGGCCACGGTGTGCTCGTAGTGCGCCGACGGCTTGCGGTCCACGGTCTTGACCGTCCATTTGTCGGGCAGGGTCTCGACGGCCTTGGAACCGAGGTTGCACATCGGCTCGATGGCCAGGACCAGCCCTTCCTGCAGCTCGATGTCGTTCCGCAACAACTCCGGGCTGACGTAATTCGGCACGCTCGGCTTCTCGTGCATCTGCCGGCCGATGCCGTGGCCGACAAAATCCTCCACCACGCTGAAGCCGGCACGCTCGGCGTAATTCTGCATCAGCCGCGCCACCTGGCTCCATCGCCGGCCGGGGCGGATGTTCTGCACCGCCAGCTCGAGCAGGTGACTGGTGACCTCGCACAGGCGGCGGACCTGCGGCGAGACGTTGCCCACCATCACGGTCACGGCCGAGTCACCACACCAGCCGTCGAGCTCGACCCCGCAGTCGATGCCGACGATGTCGCCCTCTTTCAGGGCGGTGTCATCGGCGATCCCATGCACCACCGTGTCGTTGAGGCTGATGCACAGGTTGCCGGGAAAGCCCTCGCCGGGCTTATAGGTCGGGTAGTTCTTGAACAGCCCGCGTCCCCCGGCCTCGGTGAAGACGCGATAGCCGGCCTCATCGATCTCCCGCAGGGTCGCGCCGGGCTGGCACATCTGCTTGGCGGTGGACAGCACCTTGTGCACCACTCGCCCCGCCGCGCGCATTCGCTCGATCTCGGCCTGGGATTTCAGGATCACCTTCATCTTGAGCCCGAGCCGGCCGAAACCGAACTCCTAAACCGGGGGAACGAAGATCATAGCCTCTTCGAAGGACTCTGCCAACCCCAACCCCCGCCGCCGGGCTAGCCGTGGATGCCACGGATGCGCGGGCCGCGGCCGGAGCCGCTGCCGCCGAGGAAGCCCTGGTAATTGCGCATCAGCAGCGCTGCCTCGATCCGCTGCACGAAATCGAGCATCACGCTGACCACGATCAGCAGGCCGGTGCCGCCGAGGAACGTGGTCACGAGGAAATCGACCTCGAAGAACTTGGCCACAAGCGTCGGGATAACTGCAATCACCGCAAGGAAGCCACCCCCCACGTAGGTGATCCGCTCCATCACCGTCTCGAGGTATTCCGCCGTCCGCGGCCCGGGCCGCAGGCCGGGGATGAACGAGCCGTGGTCACGCAGGTTCGTCGCCATCTCCTTGGGCTGGAATTGCACCGTCGTCCAGAAGTAGGCGAAGAAGTAGATCAGTCCAATGTAGAGCAGGATATAGAGCGTCCCGTCCATCTGAAGATTTCGCTCGAAGAAGTTCACCGTGGCGCTTGTGCCGGCGAACTGCCCCTGGATCATCGTCATCAGGAACGATGGGAAGATCATCAGCGAGGAGGCGAAGATGATGGGCATCACGCCGCCGTGATTGACCCGCAGTGGCAGGTAGCTGCGCTGGCCTCCGTAGACCCGCCGGCCGCGGGTGTGCTTGGCCTGCTGGATGGGAATCCGGCGCTGGCCCTGGGTGATGATGACCGCGCCGGTGACCACGCCGAGGAAGGCGGCCACGAGGAAGATCACCGTGTCCACCCGGTAGGTGGCATCGGCATCGGTCAGCGAGAAGCCATCGATCACCTGCTGAATCGCGGTGGGCATCTGCGCGATGATGCCGGCGGTGATGATCAGCGAGATGCCGTTGCCGATGCCGTACTTATCGATCTGCTCACCGAGCCAGACAAGGAAGATGGTCCCCGCCGTCAGCCCGATCACCCCGCAGGCCCAGAACGTCAGCGTGCCGCGGTATTCAGCCACGACGATCCCCTGACGCTCCATCAGCCCGAGCCAGAAGAACGCCTGCACGAGGCAGAGGCCGACGGTGAGGTATCGCGTGTACTCGGTGATCTTCTGCATGCCCGCCGGGCCCTCACGCTTGAGCGCCTGGAGGCTGGGGACGACGGATGCCAGAAGCTGGAAAATAATGGCCGAGGAGATGTACGGCATGATCCCGAGGCCGAAGATCGTCGACTGCGACAGCGTGCCCCCGGTGAAGATGCTGACGTAGGTCATCAGGTTGCCGCCGGCACCCTCGCCCATGCGCTCGGCCCAGCGGGCCAGCGACTCCTGATCCACCGCCGGCAGCGGGACGAAGTAGCCGATGCGGTAGATCGACAACATCCCGATGGTGAACAGCAGCTTGTTGCGCAGTTCGGGGATGGTCCAGATGTTCAGAAACGCTTTAAGCATGTACGGGCACCGTGCGGGCCGCGGCGGGCCGGGTCAGGTTCGGCGCGATCACTCGGCAACGGTGACGCGGCCGCCGGCCTTCTCGATCTTGTCGCGCGCGGCAGCGCTGATGGCGGCGGCGGTCACGGAGAACTTCTTGCTCGTCTCGCCCGTGGCGAGCACCTTCACGGGCGTACGCGTGTCCTTGAGCAGCCCCGCCTTGACCAGCATCTCCGGGTTGACCTCGGCCCCATCCTCGAAGCGGGCGTCGATGGCCTTGACGTTGACGATGGCGTACTCAGTGCGGAACCGCGCGTTGGAAAAACCCCGCTTGGGCACGCGGCGAAACAGCGGCATCTGGCCACCCTCATCGCCGGTGCGCGAGGCATAACCGGCACGGGAGTGAGCACCCTTGTGGCCACGGCCGGCGGTCTTGCCGTGGCCGGAGCCCGGGCCGCGCCCGATGCGCTTTCGCTTGCGGTGAGGGCCGACTTTTTCAGTGATCTCATGGATCATCATGGCGGTTATCGCTCCACAGGCGTTGATTCTAGCCTGCAAGTTGACGACCCGTCATCGGGTCGCATCATCGCATGTTTGCAGTGCCCGGTGTCCGGGCCCGATCCGGCCAAGGCCTCGCCGGCTCAACGCCGGCCGCGGCTGCCAAGGGCCGGGCTCCGGGGCCGGGGGTAATTACTGTTCTTCCGCGGCGGCTTCGGCATCGCCACCGGCTTCCACCTGCGCATCGCGGCCGAGTTTGCCGACCTCGACACGCTGCTCGATCTCCGTCCGGTCGATCTCAACGCCCCGCATCCGGGCCACCGACTCCTTGGTCCGAAGGCCTTTGAGCCCTTCGAGCACGGCCCGGGACAGGTTCTTCTGGTTCGTCGAGCCGAAGGCCTTGCTCAGGCAGTCCTTCACGCCGGCAAGCTCGAGCACCGCACGGGCGGTCGCGCCGGCAATCACGCCGGTGCCGGGCGCAGCCGGGACGAGGCGAACTTTCGACGAGCCAAAGCGGGCGTCGATCGCATGCGGGATCGTTCCACCAAGCAGTGGAATGTTGACGATCTCCTTGCGAGCATTCTTCTGCGCCTTTTCAATGGCCGCGGGCACGCCCGGGGCCTTGCCGTAGCCAATGCCGACACGACCGTTACGATCGCCGACGACCACGAGCGCGGAAAAGCTGAAGCGCCGCCCGCCCTTGACCACCGCGGCGGTGCGGTAAATGCCGACGGTGGTCGATTCCATCGACTCTGATTCTGCGGAAAACTCTGCCATCGTGTGTCCTTTTCGGATCGCCGGGCCGGGCCCGGTGGGTCACGCGGTCGCGGCCTTCACGGCCGCGCGACGATGATTCGGGTTCAGAATTCGATCCCGTTCTTACGCACCGCATCGGCGAGGGCCTTGATGCGGCCGTGGTATCTGAAGCCATTGCGGTCGAAGCAGACCTTGCCGATCCCCGCTTCGCGGGCCCGCTCGGCGAGCGCGTTGCCGACCGCTTCGGCCGCCTGGGTATTGCCGCCGTTCTCGACCCGCTGCTGCACGGTGCTGGCCGCGGCGAGGGTACGTCCGGAGAGGTCGTCGATGACCTGGGCATAGGTATGCTTGAGGCTGCGATAGACCGACAGCCGCGGGCGCTCGGGCGTGCCGATGATGCGCTTGCGGATGCCTTTCTTGCGGCGCCGGCGGCGGACGAGTTTGGGGTACCTGTTCTGCATCGCTGTCTGTTCCTGGCGGCGGCGGCCGGGCCGCGCCGCCCTCTGTCATGGGCAAGCCGGGCGCGGTGGATCAGCCGCCGCTGCCAAAGGCCTTGCCCTGCTTGCGGACGATCGTTTCATCGCTGTACTTGATGCCCTTGCCATTGTAAGGCTCGGGCGGACGCTGCCCGCGGACCACCGCTGCCATCTGCCCCACCGCCTGGCGGTCAGCACCGGTGACGGTGATGCGGTTACCCGCCACCGCCACGTCCACGCCATCGGGGATCGGGACCACGCGGGTGTCGGCATAGCCGATATTGAGCCGGAGCGTCCGGCCCTGGACCTGGGCGTTCCAGCCCACGCCGACGATGTCGAGTTCCTTCTTGAACCCTTCGGTCACGCCCTGGACCATGTTGCGCACGAGTGATCGGGTCAGGCCGTGAAATGCCTTGGCCGGTCGCGACTCGCGAAGGCGCTCGACGACGACAGCGCGGGCATCATCATCAAGGCGTACGCTGACCTCGGGGCGGTGGGTGATGCTGAGCGTGCCCAACTTGCCCTGGACGGTGACCTTGCGATCACCGCCGACGTCGACCTTGACGCCATCAGGGATGGGCACGGGTTTCTTGCCAAGTCGGCTCATGGCATCGGATCCTTCAATTCCGCCTCGCGGCGGGTCGATCGATTCGGTGGGAC
>PUNN01000146.1 GCA_003552605.1 Phycisphaeraceae bacterium | reverse complement strand
GACAAGGATGTCTACCTCGGCAAGGGTGTCCTCGCCGCGGTGGACAACGTCAACCACAAGATTGCTCCCGAGCTGATCGGCCTCGACGCCCGCGATCAGGAGAACATCGATGCAGTCATGCTCCGGCTCGACGGCAGCGACAACAAGGCGCAGCTCGGTGCCAACGCCATGCTCGGGGTGTCGATGGCAACCGCCTACGCCGCATCCAGTGCCTGCTCGCTGCCGCTGTACCGCTACCTCGGCGGCACGGGGGCGAAGATTCTGCCCGTGCCCATGCTGAACATCCTCAACGGTGGCAAGCATGCCGACAACACGGTCGACTTCCAGGAGTTCATGATCCAGCCGTGGGGCTTCGACGACTTCGGCGAGGCGCTGAGGGCCGGGGTTGAGATCTACCACGCGCTCAAGAAGGTGCTTCACGATACGAAAATGTCCACCGCCGTGGGGGATGAAGGCGGCTTCGCACCCGACCTCAAGGACAACGAGGATGCGCTCAAGGTCATCGAGCAGGCGGTGGACAAGGCCGGCTACAAGTTTGGCGAGCAGATATTCATCGCCCTCGACCCGGCCACCAGTGAGTTGTGGAACGAGGCCGAGAAGCTCGGCAAGAAGGGCTACTGCTTCTTCAGCAGCAAGCCCGATGAGGTCGTCAGCAGTGATGATCTGATCAACCTGTGGGCCGACTGGTGCAGCAAGTATCCCATTCGATCGATCGAGGACGGCCTTGCCGAGAACGACTGGGAAGGCTGGCAGAAGCTCACATCCCGGCTTGGCGATAAGGTCCAACTTGTCGGCGATGACCTGTTCGTGACCAACCGTAAGTTCCTCAAGAAGGGCATCGACACCGGTGCCGGCAACTCGATCCTGGTCAAGGTCAACCAGATCGGCACGCTGAGCGAGACCTTCGATGCGGTGAACCTCGCGATGCGCAACGGTTACAGCGCCGTGCTCAGCCACCGTTCAGGCGAGACCGAAGATGCCACCATCGCCGACATCGCGGTGGCGACCAATTGCGGGCAGATCAAGACCGGTGCACCTTGCCGCAGCGACCGCAACGCCAAATACAACCAGCTCATCCGCATCGCCGAAGAACTCGGCGACCAGGCCGTCTATGGTGCCGTCACATGGAACAAGGGCTGATCCCCTTGCGGTGACACGACTGGCACTGCGGGTGCCGGGCAGCCGGGTAATACGCTCAGCGGCGTGCCACTGATAACTCGCGCATCAGTGGCACGCCGCCTGCGGTTTCTGCACCGCGCCTGCGCGCTGGTATGTGCCGATGCGGCGGGGGACAGTCACCATGCAAGGATCGGGCCTCCGGTGATGCCGCATCGTCCTGCCTGGCCTGCATCCCTCAGATGGGATGCGTGTTATTCCACCTCAGCGGGATACCCGCCTTTACCAGCAGGTCCTGGAAAGCGCGCAGGTGTTCGCTGTTCTCGCGCACGGCGGCGGGATGGACGCCTTCATCGAGGCAGTAGGCCGCGAGCGCCCCGACCGCCTCACCGATGTTCCATTCCACCGGGTGCAACCGGTAGCAGCCATTGGTGATGTGGGTGGTGCCGATGTTCTTGCATGCCGGCAGCAGGTTTTCAACCCGTTGCGGAATCAGTGCCCCGAGAGGAATCTGAAACGGCAGGGATGAGATGTCGATGTAGTTGTTGCCACCGGTCGACATGTGCAGGTCGATTCGGTAGGCCCCGAGGCCGACGCTGTCTTCAAACCGCTCGGCATCCGGCCAGTCCATGTCGAAGAAGCCGGGCTGTCGCCTCTCGAAGGTGGTGGGGTTCCTGCCGCACCGCGCTTCGGTGCCGACGTGGTTTTCGGTAACGGTGAACAGGGCACGGATGCGGCGGGATTCGCGGATATACGGCATCTTGGCCAGGCCGTGATCCGTGCCCGAAAGGTGCGGGCACAGGTAGAGGCCGGGATAGCCCTGCCCATCGGTGGTGTAATTGGGCGCCTCGGTCTGCATCCAGTAGATGAGGCTGAGCGAAAGCTGCATGGATTCCTTCAGGCAGCGTTCGACCTCCTCCTTGGGCTTGTCGATCAGGTTGCCCTCGAAGTAGTCATTCTGTGGCCAGTTGACCAGCGTGACATCGTGGGGAACGGCCCCGTCCTCGTACTTGGCCGCATCCACGATCCGGCGGTAGGTCCAGCGCGGCATCACCTTCACGCCGCTGGGGTCGGTCACCTTGTCGCACTCGTGGGGAAAGAGCACCGTCTGGCGCGGCAGGCATGTCTGCGGGTCCACATCGACCCAGGAGAGGAACTGTCCCGGCCACGGCGGGTCGAGTTTCGGCACGTACTGCCGCCAGTGCTCGTATTGAGCTGGCTTTTCGATGGTGTGGTCGGCCCCCGGGGCTGGGTCATAGCCGAGCGGGAAGCACCAGGTGATCGCCTGCACATTGTCCGGCTCGGACTCACCATCGACGGCATGGGGTTCCCCGGTTTCGCGTCGGGATTCGGCGCCACTGACATACTCGACGCCGGCAAGCGGCAGCAGATCGCCAAGCTCCGTGGCATCGAGGATATAGGGCGCGCTGACGGTGATCTGCCCGCCGCTGCGCAGGTTGCGGAGGGTCACACTGCGTACCCGGTCGCCATCGGCATCCGCGGCGATGGGCTCGTGTTCCATGAAGGTGCGCAGCCGGCCGGCGGTGCGGGCGGGGGCGAGCATATGCTCGAGCACCGCGGCGGCCACTCCCGGCTCGTGGCACAGGCGCGAAACGTAGCCGCCGCCGGGGTTGAGTTCGGTGTCGCGGTAGGCATGGCCCATGAGCGGATGGAAGCGGCGGTAGTAGTCCTTGACGCCCTCCCGGAACTGGGCATAGCGGCGGGTGGCCCCATGACCGATCCATGGATTCTCATCCGGAGGGACCGCCTGGCTGGAGAGTTGGCCGCCGAGCCAGTCGGTCGGCTCAGTGAGAATGACGTGCTTGCCCATGGCGGTAGCGGCAATCGCGGCGGCACAGCCGCCGATCCCGCCACCGACGATGAGAATATCGGTCTTAAGCTCGGACACGGAGACACTCCTTCAGGTGCAGGGAATCTGAGCCCGGGGCTGCGGTCGCCCCGGAACCGGGCCACTATCGCATCCCGCGCTACATACCGCAACCGGAAGGGGGGCAGGGCGAACGCATGCAGCCTGGGTGGCATGGTCAGCAGCCGTCTTCGGCTGATGGCCATGACGGGAACCCTCGGCCATGCGGCCTCAAGGGTTCCAGGCGCTCCCCGCGCCTTGTGGGCTCGCATGGCCATCGGGCTGATGACAGCCCGCGGACCATGCCACCCATGCTCAATTTTCCGCGGCGCGTGTCATGGGCCCCTGGGCAACGAGAAGGGGTATCCCCCCCCATCGACATGCTTTCGTGACGAACGCCACCGGGTCACCCGCGGGTGATTTCCAGACCGGGGCCCCCGAAGGTGGTGATCGATTGGCCGTCTGAGGCGAAGTAGTGGAAGTTGTAGGCGCCCGCTGGCAGATTCAGTCGCAGTTGCCATAGGCCCGGCCGTGACTGGTTCATCGGCGAAGTGCGGGTGGTGCCATCATCGTGCTCGGTGACGAGGTAGACGCGTTTGACATCCGGGCAGTGAAGTCGAAAGGCGAGATTTTGCGACTCGTGACTGACCATCTTCAGCGACCTCCTCGTCGATCCGGACCGGCCAAGGGGCACCGCGTCGAGACGCGAAACCCCTTGAATGCAGACAATTGCATTGCTGTGTATACAGATCGTCCGCCCGGGCGCGTGAGCATGAGAAAAACCGCGCCGCTGCGGGTAGCCCTACGTGGCTTGACCCACACCTTGGCGACGTGAGGCGATGTGCCGTCCGGGGATATGGACGTAGGGGACAGTTTTGATGCGATTCAGCCGGCTGGTTCACCGCCGATCACGCACCCCTTGCCCTGTCGCTTGGCTTCGTAAAGATTTTCATCGGCCTGCGCGAGCAGCGCTTCACCATCTTCTGGCCCATCGCGTCGCAAGGAAGCGATCCCGATGGAGAGGTCGCTGGCGATCTTGCCCCGCAGTACGGTCGCGGCGTGCTGGCGAAAGAGCGTGATGAGCTGTCCGCCAAGCCGGGAGGCCCGCTTGACATCGGCACCGGGCATCAGGATGACAAACTCATCACCGCCAAGGCGGATAACGTAGTCCTCACTGCGGATACTCGCCTGCATGAGACTGGCGAGGAAAATGAGCAGTTCATCGCCCGCGGCGTGGCCGAAGGTGTCGTTGACGGGCTTGAAGTTGTCCACATCCACGGCTACGCACACCAGGTCAGTGCCCGAGGCGCGGGCTGATTCGATCAGGGCGGGCAGGTTGGCCTCAAGAAAACGGCGGTTGCCCACCTCGGTCAGTGGATCGCGCATCGCCATGCGGCGCAGTTGCCAGGTGGCCTGCTCGGTGGCCTTCTGCACACGGTGGTCAAGGTCCCGCCGCAGCCGCCGCGCCTCGTGCCAGTCACGTGCCGCAGAGCCGTAGACCTTGTGCATGATGCGGGCAAGACGGCCGATCTCATCCTTTCGGGCAAGGGGCAGGTCCTGAAGTCCTGTTACCCGCCCTTCGTTCGAGGCCCGCTCGAGCGCGCAGAGCACGCGCTCGAGCGGCTCATGAACCCAGCGCTGGGCCAGGAGCAGAACCGCGACTGCCAGTGCGGTCACGCCGAGGATCAGTGGCCACATCTGGTAACCACTCCAGGCCTCGACCATGCCGATGAGTACGCCGCCAACGAGGCTCACAAGCAGCAGCGTGGCCGTCTTGACCCGTGCCGGTGCATCGTCCCACGCGCGGTAATGCCGGGCCCGGGACTGCGATTTGATGGCCGAGTGAACCATGACATGTGCAGTGTGTGGCCCCACGCCGTATGGATTGGCCCGGTCGTGGCGCGATGTGATGGGCCTGTTCGCACTGCGGGGGCGCCTGTCAGGGCCCGCGGCCACAGCGGCCACCGGACGCGGGTCGGGATGGTTCTGCTTGATACCTGTCACGCATGACTCCACGAAGTGTTGGCCGTGTGTGTTGTATCGGACAACCATCGCGTCGGCTTCGCGAGACTGACGAGTGTGAAGATGCAGGATGGATGAAGGCGGGTTTGCGCCCTTTCGCCGACGGCGAGTGGGGACATCACAAAAACCATCAGGGATGGCAATATGGCAAGTTGCTTATTGAAAGGTACTTACAATCACATGGGGCTGGATGGCCTTGCGACTGGACTCGCGATTTCCAGCACCGGTGCCCGTGTTTGGGCGGATCAGCTCGCCTCGGTGGGCTGGGCAAGTGCGCATTCTCGGACCGTTTGGCCAGAATGGGCAGCCGGCAGGGGCGCGAGCAGTGCATGCCAGGCGCTGCGGCAGGCTCCATGACCCCTTCAGCGCCGCGATGCTTGTGAAGCCGCGATGTGCTCATACAGGTGCTCGAGCTTGCTGAGCATGACCTCGACGGTGAAATGCTCCAGCGCGTGAGCCCGGCCGGCAGCAGCGAGGCGAGCGGCAAACTCGCGGTTGGTCAGCATTTGTACGATCGCATCCGCGAGGGCGAGATGGTCGCCGACAGGAGCGAGCAGCCCGGTGGTGCGGTCGATGCAGACTTCCCCTATACCCCCGACGTCATAGCCGATCACGGGCGTGCCACAGAGTTGGGCTTCGACCAGCGTGCGGCCCTGACCCTCCTGGTAAGAAGGTAGCACCATGACATCCATGGCCGCTAGAAATTCCGGTATCTGCAAAAGGGGGACGAGGCCCGTGATCGTGACCCTGCCAGTCATATCCAGGGCCTGCATGCGCCGTTCGAGGGTGGTTCGGTGCCAGCCATCGCCGACCATGAGCAGATGCACCTGTGGTCGTTGGCGAATCAGCCCGGGTAGGATCTCGAGCAGGTCATCCTGACCCTTGAGCGGATCGAGGCGGGCGACGATACCGATGATCTCGGCGTCGGGCGAAATGCCGAATTCCCGCCGCAACTGTTGTCGGATCGCCTCACGGTCCGCCACGGGCTTGAACTGCGATGCATCGACCCCGCTGGGGATCACTTCGAATGGCAGGCCGCGGCCAATGCCTTCGGCTTCGAACGCCTCGACCATGGCGCGGGTGATGCCGACCAGGGCATGACAATGTTTCGCGGCGATGCGTTCGGCATGCACGTAGGCCCGATAGAGCGGTCGCGGCTGGCCCGGATAAAACGGCAAGCCGTGGACCGTATGGAGCACTGCGGGCACGCGTTCGTGCCACGCAGCGAGTCGCCCGAGGATGCCGGCCTTGCTCGAATGAGTGTGGACCATGTCGGGCCGGATGTGGCGAATGAGCCGTCGTAGCGCGAAGTAGCAGGCCACATCATGCCAGGGCAGCACCGCCCGCCGCATCGACGCCACCTCGTGGAGAATGGCGCCGCTCTGTGCCGCTTGATCGCGCAAGGAACCTTCCGGCCCATAGATGGGGCCGAAGGCGAGATGGACCTCGTGGCCTCGGCGCACCTGTCCGGCGGCGCTCAGCACGGTGTTCTGCTGTGCGCCGCCGAGGATCAGCCGCGTGATGATGTGCATAATGCGCATGATGTCGAAGCCGAGTGACCAACATGAGGGTCTGCTGCTGGTGGGGGATGATTGGGCCGCGGTTGGTCTTGCCGGCAGGCCGATGTCCGGCTACCTGTTGTAATGGACCCACTCCAACCAGAGTCCCTCCGGCGGCAAGGTGGGGCCTGCACGGCGACGGTCACCGGTGGCGAGGGCCTCATCCACCGCCGACGGTTCGAGTTGGCCGGCGCCCACCGCGGCGAGCGTGCCGGCGATGATCCGGACCATGTTGTAGAGAAACCCATCACCAACCACCACCACGTGAAGTTCGGGCGCCGCCTGCTCAATCCGGCATTCGAAAAGCGTGCGGACGGTGGTCTTTCGCCCGTGGTGTGCCTGGGCGAAGCCGGCGAAGTCGTGGGTGCCGATAAGGCGCCCGGCGGCATCGTGCATCCGCGACACATCCAGCGGGTGCCAGCAATGCCATACGTATCGCCGCAGTTCGAGCGGGCGGTGTTCACTGTGGAAAATGCGGTAGCGGTACTGCTTGCACACCGCCTCGTTGATCGGGTCGAACCGCGGCGGGGCCTCGGTCACGTCACGGACTTCCACATCCTCCGGAAGCCGGCTGTTGATCGCCTTGCCGAGACGCTCAATGGGGATGGGCGAGCGAGCCTCGAAGACGGCGACCTGCCCTTTCGCATGCACACCGGCATCTGTCCGGCTGGCGCCGCAGATATGCACCGGCTGTCGAAGTGCGCGGCGGAGCGCTGCTTCAAGCACGCCGCTTACCGTGCGCAGTTCACCGTGCGGGCCAGTCTGCTTCTGCCAGCCATGGAAGTCGTGGCCATCGTAAGCCACGGTCATCCGGTAGAGCCGCAGGGGCAGTGTCGCGATGAGGCTCTTGGGCAGCGGCTCGGGATCTTCGGTGGGGGGGATTGTGCGGGGGCCGTGGGCAGTCATGCTCATAGAGCAGTCTATCGCGTGCAGGCTGCGAGTGATACCGTTGATAGAATCGGGCAGTCGGAAGGCACTGCCGGTACCCGGCGCCGGGCACCCGGTGGGGGAGGCATCGCCATGGCCGCCGAGTGTGCAGCAGGCGAGCAGCCAGCCGGGAGTCTCGCCCCACGGGGTGCTGGTGAGGTGGCCGGTTCGCTGCACCGAGCCTGAATCTCGCATTTGGACCGAACGGATGGTAAGTGGAAAATGGCCCGATTGGCGACCCTGTTTGATGGACACCTCGATCTTGCCTGGAACGCAACGGCCTTTGGCCGCGATCAGACGTTGACGTTACAGGAACTCCGCCAGCGTGAGCGCGAGTTGCCGCGGGATGGTCGCGAGACGCCGACGGTAAGCCTGCCGGCGCTGCGCAGCGGTCATGTGGCGGTTTTTCAGGGAACGCTCTTCGCCCGTGCACAGCCCTCGACACCCCCGGGCCGGATGCTGCTGCGTGTCGATACCGACCACCCGTCCCAGGCCATCGCCCACGCCGCGGCGGTTGCCCAACTGGCCTATTACCAGTTGCTTGCCCGGCAGGGTGACCTGCGGCTGATCGCGGATGCGGCCACGCTGGAGGCACACTGGTCAGCGTGGGAACGCGGTAACGGCACGAGGCCCGGCTGCATCCTGATGATCGAAGGTGCCGATCCTGTTACGGAGCCGGATGAGATTCGCTGGTGGCACGAGCGCGGCGTGCGCGCGGTGAGCCTGGCCCATGCGGGCATCAGTGCATACGCCACGGGAAATGGTACACCCCCGGGCGCAGGCGGCCTGACCATGGCCGGCCGCGTGCTGCTTGAACGCATGGCCGAACTCGGCATGGCATTGGACTTGTCGCATCTTTCCGATGCGAGCTTCGCCGAGGCCATCGAGCGGTACGAAGGCCCGGTCTTCGCCAGCCACACCAACTGCCGGCAACTTGCTCCGGGTGATCGGCAGTTCAACGATGCACAGTTGCGGCTGATCGGCCATCGTGATGGGGTGGTCGGCGTAGCGCTTCACAATGCGATGCTCAGCCGCCAGTGGCAGTCGCAGCCGGGCCGCCGCGAGGCGGTGGGGCTTTCCAATGTGGCCGAGCATATCGATCACATCTGCCAGCGGATCGGCGATGCCCGCCACGCGGCGATCGGGAGTGACTTGGATGGGGGATTCGGGGTTGAGTCGGTTCCACACGATGTGGATTCAATCGCGGACCTGCCGCGACTCGCCGAGCACCTTTCCAAACGCGGGTTCAAGGATGCCGATATCCGTGCGGTGTTGCACGGCAACTGGCTGGACTTCTGGCGCCACGTCTTCGCGCCGGCGGAAGAGGCGACAACCGACCAGGACCCACCATTGCTTTGATATCGGGATGTGGCTTCGAATTCCGGCCGGCAGGGCAGGGCGGTTTCTCACCAGGCAAACCGCACTCTGCGCGGCCAGGGCAAACGCATGTAGCGGCGAAATCGGCTGGCTGCGTCAGCGGCTCACCGAAGCCGATGGCCATGACGACCCGTGATCGGGGGTTTGCCGCATGGCCATCAGACGCTCCCGGAAATACGGCTGCTGACCATGCCACCCAAGCTACCTGCATTCGCCCTGTCTGCGCGGCCTGTATCCTGGACGCCCCAAGCCGGCAACGGCCACCAGGCCGGCCATCGTCCCGGCGCATCATTGGATAACTTCAACAAGCAGTGCATCGAGCCAGCCAATGCGCTCCAGTAACAAGATCACGGCCCAGGCAGCGAGGCCGATGGCGATACCGCTCAGCACTTGCGCGGTTCGTGCCCGCGGTGGTGGTGAATGGTGGAGTCGGTCGGGTTGCATGTCTGATGGCAACATTCCAGCTACTCGATCCGATGGTGAAGAGGGTAAGCGCGAACCTGTCTCAGGGCCTGTGATGCATTCCGCAGCGCATCGCGTTTCTCGTAAAGATGCTGTTGGAGGGCCACTATCCAGTTTCGATGCCCCTCATCCTGAAGGCGCGCGAGTGCCGGGTCA
Organism: Phycisphaeraceae bacterium; assembly: GCA_003552605.1. GTDB lineage: Bacteria > Planctomycetota > Phycisphaerae > Phycisphaerales > Phycisphaeraceae > B1Sed10-187. Next base: position 951 of record PUNN01000146.1, on the reverse strand, counting down.
TCTACTTCGAACGTGAGCCTTCGTCGCAATTCGGTCAATGTCTCACCATGAGCGAGCAGCCGGTCAAGCTCCGCAGAAGCACGGTCGAGGGCGCGGTGAACCTCGGCGGTGCTCGCCTGCATGCGCTCGGCGGCATCGAGTGTCTGGCGGAGTCGCCGGGCATCGGGGGCATCATTGAACCGATCGAGCGCGGTGCGGAGCGCGGCCTGGTCGCGGTCGAGTTGTTCGAGGGCATCGTCGAACTGTTCGATGGCTTCGATGTGGCGATGCAGCCGCTCGCTCACCCGACCCGGGCCACCCCGGCCGATGGGGATTTCATAAGGGCCGGCATCCATCGTCGCCAGCAGCGTTTCGAGTTGCGCGATCAGCATGTCGAGCTGCCGTCGCAACGCATCGGCGGCCTCATCGACCTCGGCTCCTTCGGCATGCTCGGGTGCGAGCTTCGGATCGAGGGCTGGCCGGGCCAGTTCGCGCATCTGTGCTGCGGCCTCAGCGTGATCCACATTCGGCTGAAGCCCCTGCCGCGCCGGCAGGTAAGCCGCAGCGCCGGCCAGCAGGCCGACTGTCACCCCCACCCCCAGCCACCGCGTTCGCGGGTAGGTCAGCATCGCCACCGGCGGCAGGATGGTGAAATAAAGCATCCGTGCGGCACGGCGGGGCCCGCCGGTGAGCAGGCCCACGATGAGCTCGAGCATCACCACCATGACAATCAGGACGATGAGCAGGTCGAGCGGAGTACTTTGGGACATCCATGCGGCCACGATCATTCCCTGGTGCGGCAGGCGACGGTCCGGCTGGTGCCGAAACCAGCCGATCATACGGTAGCGGTTCCCCGCCGGCATGTCTGCCGGGCTGCTGCGGGAAGCAGGTGGGTGCATGACCCTCGCCGCGATGGGCAACCCCGGGGCTGGCATGGCCAGCGGGCCGAAGACAGCCCGCTGGCCATGCCAG
>PUNN01000186.1 GCA_003552605.1 Phycisphaeraceae bacterium | reverse complement strand
TCGGGGCTTTCCGGGGGGTTCTTGGAGTTCCGGGGGCCGGGGGTTCCGGGGGCGGGGGCCGGGGGTTGCGGGCTTCCGGAGGCGGGATTCCGGGGGTCCGGGATTCCGGGGGTCCGGGGGCAGGTTCCGTGGGGCGGGGCGGAGGGTGGATGTGGGGTCATGCGGTGTGCCGGCCGGGACCGGATGCCGCATGGCCCCACCGGGGGCGGGGAACCGATCAAGCGATGCACGTCTCATGGCATCTCAATGAAGGAGGATGGCAAGCCTCATCCTGTGCATTTGTCCGCATCGTCTACCATTCCCGACTCCGACACCCGCAGGCGATGATGGGGCCGGGCCGCCTCAGCCTGATGAGTCGGCCGGGTGTCGTACGCGGGCGCTGCGGCGCCTGTGTATCCACGCCACTGGCGGCCGGCGGCCGCTTCACCGGAACGAACCATGCGTCGTTTGTCTGCATCTCTATTGCGCGATTTTCGTCCTGACTGGTCGGTGGCGCGTGGCCTGGTGGTGCTGGCGCTGCCGATCATCGCGTCGATGGTTTCGCGGACGGTGATGAGCTTTGTCGACTTCATCATGGTGTCGCAACTCGGCACCGAGGCACAGGCGGCGATCATGCCCGCGGCGGTGGTGCTGTTTACCCTTATCTGCTTCGGCCTCGGCACGCTGACCGTGGTGGGGGCGATGGTGTCTCAGTCGTTGGGACGGGGTGAGTTGCATGAGTGCTCGGCGTGGGCGTGGCAGGGGGTATACCTGGCGCTGATCGGTGGTCTGCTGGTGCTTCCGGCGTGGTTTGTCGCTGAGCCGTTCTTTGCCTTCGTCGGCCACGAGCCGCGCGTGCAGGCGATGGAGGTGGTGTACGTGCAGATCGGCCTGCTCGGGGTCGGGCCGGCGATGGCGGGGATGGCTCTGGCCTCGTTCTTCAACGGCATTCATCGGCCGTGGGTTGGTTTCTGGGCGGCGGTGATCAGCAATATCTTCAACGTCATCGCCAATTACGCCCTTATCTTCGGCAACCTCGGGTTCGAGCCGATGGGTATGGCCGGGGCGGCCTGGGCCACGAGCGCTGCGGCGTTGCTTCAGATGCTTATTCTCATCGCGTGGATGCTCCGGGCACGCTGCCACGCCATGTTCCACAGCCGCGAGACATGGCGGTTTTCATGGCGGCGATGCCGCCGCATCCTACGGTTCGGCACGCCGGCCGGTGCGCAGTTCGTGGTCGAGCTGCTTGCCTGGACGGTCTTCACCCTCTGGCTGATTGGCCGATTCGGCACCGAACAGCTTGCGGCGCACAACATTGCGTTCCGCTTCCTTGAACTGTCGTTCATGCCGGCGGTCGGCCTCGGCACGGCGCTGACCGCGGCAGTAGGCCGGTCGATCGGGCAGGGTGACTACGCGCTGGCCCGGTCACAGGTGCGCTGGGCACTGGCCATGGCGATGGGCTACATGGGGCTGATCGCGCTGTGCTACATCTTTTTCGGCACGCAGATGGCTGCAATGCTCAGCGATGATGAGCAGGTTATCTACTGGGCCGCGCGGATTCTGCTGCTGTGCGCCGTGTTTCAGATATTCGATGCGATGGGCATCACCTACATCCATGCCCTGCGCGGGGCGGGTGACAACTTCGTTCCGGCAGCGATCATGATCGCCCTGGCAATCGTGGTGTGCATCGGCGGGGGTTTTGCCCTGGCCATTTACGTGCCCGAATGGGGCAGTCTCGGGCCATGGGTGGCAGCGACCGCATACGTAATCCTCGTCGGCCTCTGCACCCTGGCCCGCTTCCGCCACGGTGCATGGCAACGCATCCAACTGCTCGAGCCGAAGAGATCACCGGATGCCGTGTGAACCATGAAGGGTGTCCGCCGAATTACGCGGCATGGCGGAAGGGGGTGCGGTCGACGGCGGGGGGCATCACGGCGGGCTCATCCCGCAATTCGCGCAGGTGAAACGCCTTGTCGAGTCCGCCGAAAACACGGTCGATCTCATACCGAGTCTGAAGCAGCCGCGTCACGCCGCGCATCATGCGGCGTTTGCTGGCCTGTCGCTTCGCGACCGAAGCGTCCACCGCCGCAATGATGGTGCAGGCATCTATCATCCGGGTGGTTGAGTGTGCTCGAACGTCGGTGCCAGGCCTCGTGACGAGGGCGATGGAAACCGGGCATGCGTATCCCCGGGAAAGCCCGGTGCGGTTGTGCCGACCATAACTCCCGCGGCGATCTCCATCCTGCGGCTGATAAACGGGATTACTACGTCCCGCCTGCGGCGACAGGCAGTGATGGGCCGCTGCCCGGGCTGGGTGGGTACCAGGGCAAACGCATGTAGGTGCGAAACAGGGTGGCATGGTCAGCGGCTTCCGGGGGTGTCCGCAGCCGATGGCCATGCAGGCTCGTAAAAGTGGGTTTGCCGCATGGCCATCAGCCGCCCCCGGAAAGACGGCTGCTGACCATGCCACCCATGCTACATGCGTTCGCCCTGGGGTGGGTACAATCCGACCTGCACCTGCCCAACCGGCACGGAGATTATCGCATGAATGAGCCAACGAGCGCAGCAACGCATATGAATCAACCCGATGAGACGGCTACGGCTGAGCGGTGGCTGCTCAGCCTGACCGGCCTGCCCACGGCGGCCGGCTGTGAGCAGCAAGTGATCGCGTGGGTACGGCAATGGGCTGCGGGCCGGCCCCACCTGTCGATCCGCGCCGACCGCTACGGAAATCTGCTGATTACCCACCGCAAGGCCCCGCTCGCGGAAGGCGAAGGCGAGCGGGGCGAGATGGGCGTTGCTGATCCGATTCTCTTTACTGCACACATGGACCATCCTGCCTTTGTCGTGACCGCGCCCGTGAGGCAGGCACACCGTGTCCAGGCGGTGTTCCGTGGCGGTGTGGCCGAGTCGTACTTTCCCAGCGCCCGTGTCCGCCTTCATCGCGGGCGCACGCCTCCGCGAGGCACGGTGATCGATTACAGCCCGCCCGACCGCGAGTCCGCCCGCGATGCACAGGTGTCCATCGCATTCGAATCCCCGGTCACCGCCGAGACCGGTGATGTGCTCACATGGGACCTTCCACGGCCGCGGATCCGCGGCGACAGGCTGACGGCGCCGGCGTGTGATGATCTCGCAGCGGTCGCGGCGGCCCTGGCCACGCTCGACCGTCTTGGTGACGCCGCGGCGGAGAAGAACGTCGGTGTGCTGCTGACCCGGGCCGAGGAAGTCGGCTTCATCGGCGCCATGGCGGCGTGCCATGCGGGCACGATTCCGCCTGCGGCGAGGCTGATTGCGCTGGAAAACTCGCGCGCCTTCCGCGAGTCACCCATCGGTGGCGGGCCGATCGTTCGCGTGGGGGATAGGAGCAGCACCTTCGACCCCGCCCTGACCCGCCGCGTGGCCCAGGTTGCCGAGCGCCTCGCGATGGAGCTCGAGGGCTTCTGCTGGCAGCGCAAGCTCATGCCCGGCGGGACGTGCGAAGCGACGGCGTTCTGCGAGTTTGGATACGCCGCCACCTGCGTCTGCCTGCCGCTTGGCAACTACCACAACATGGCCGACCGCGGCCGTGACACGACCCCGCGCATCCGCGCTGAATCCATCAGCCTGTGCGATTATCACAACCTCATCCATCTGCTTGTCCGTACTGCGCATGACCTCGATGCCACCGAAGCCCTGCCACCGCTGCGCAGCCGCCTTGAGAATCTTTACCGCGGGCGCATTGCCCTGCTCGAAGCGCCACCGGGTGACGATGGGGCAGGGTGATGGGGAGGTTCGAGTTGGTCTGATGCATCAGCGGCATGAGATGTGATGCGGGCCGGCTCGGGCGATCCCCCCCCGTGGTGAGAAGGGGGAGCAAGCCGCCAGGTAGCCCGAGCCGCATGGCCATCGGCTGCGGACACCCCCGGAAGCCGCTGACCATGCCACCCGGTTTCGCCTCTACATGCGTTTGCCCTGCGGGCCGGGGATGGGCGCTTGCATGGGTGGCCGTGGGAGGTAATCTCTGCCTTTTCACACCGTTTGCCCGGCTCGCCGTGGCCGGCCCGCCCCCGATCTGCTTTTCCGCTGAGTAACAACCTACCATGCCACATGTGCTGGAAATCCTTAACGAACGTTTCACAGAGGCCATCAGCCGCGCTGCCGGTGCGGCGCATGCCGGGGCCGATCCGCTGTTGCGGCCGAGTGCGCAGGCGAAGTTTGGCGACTACCAGGCCAACGCGGCGATGAGCCTGGGCAAGCAGATCGGCCGGCCGCCGCGCGAACTCGCCGAGGCCATCGTCCAATCCGGCCGCTGGGAGGACATCTGCCAAAAGGTGGAAGTGGCCGGGCCGGGTTTTATCAACCTCACACTCCGTGACAGCTTCATCAATGCCCAACTGGCGCAGATGGCCGCCGATGATGGCATTGGCCTGCCCCGGGCCAAGCGACCTTGGACGGTCGTGGTCGACTACAGCAGCCCGAACGTGGCCAAGCAGATGCATATCGGGCATCTGCGCTCGACCATCATCGGGGATGCCATCGCCCGCGTGCTTGAAAGGCTCGGTCATCGGGTGATCCGTCAGAATCACGTCGGCGACTGGGGCACGCAGTTCGGCATGCTCATCGAGTACCTCATCGAAACCGGGGCTGCGGCGGAGGATGAATTGAAAGTCGCCGATCTGGAAGCGCTCTACCGTGCCGCCCAGCAGCGCTACGAGGCCGATGAGGCCTTCGCCGCGCACGCCCGCCAGCGCGTCGTCGACCTGCAGGCCGGTGACATCACAGCGGTGACGCTGTGGCGCGCGCTTGTTGATGAAAGCAAGCGCCATTTCGAAGCCGTTTATCGGAGGCTGGGCGTGAAGCTCACCGATGCGGATATCCGCGGTGAAAGCTTCTATAACGATCAACTGCCGGGCATCGTGAATGCGCTTGAGAAACGCGGCCTGCTGCACGACAGCGAAGGGGCGAAGGTGCTCTACCCCGAAGGCTTCAAGAACACCGAGGGCGAGCCGCTGGGCATGATCGTGCGGAAGCGCGATGGCGGGTATCTCTACGCCACCACGGACCTGGCCGCGGCGAAATACCGCATCGAGCAGCTCGGTGCCGACCGGCTGATCTACGTCACCGATTCGCGGCAGAACCAGCACTTCGCCATGCTGTTCCAGGCCCTGCGCGAGGCGGGTTGGGCGCCAGAGCATGTGCGGCTCGAGCATGTGCCGTTCGGCATGGTGCTCGGCAAGGACCGCCGGCCGTTGAAGACCCGATCCGGCCGTAACGTACGGCTCGATGAGGTGCTCGATGAGGCCGTCGAGCGTGCCGGCCAAATCATCGCCGAGAAGAACCCCGAGATGGCCGGCGACTGGTGGCGCGATGCGGCGGAGGCGATCGGCACCGGGGCGCTGAAGTACGCCGACCTCTCCGGCCAGCGCATCAAGGATTACATCTTCGACTGGGATCAGATGCTCGCCTTCGATGGCAACACAGCGCCCTACCTCCAGAACGCCTATGTCCGCATCCGCTCGATCTTCCGCAAGGGAGAGATCGACCCCGCCTTGGTCGACCCCGGCGCGATTGCGGCCGAGGAGCCGGCCGAGCGGGACCTGGCGCTGAAGCTGTTGCAGTTTCCAGAGGTGGTGGGCGGGGTGGCCGAAACGCTCGAGCCGCACCGGCTGTGCAGCTTTCTCTACGAAGTTGCCACGGGCTATCATCGCTTTTACGAGAATTGCCCGGTGCTGACCGCCGGGGATGAATCGCGGCGGCAGAGCCGCCTGGCGCTTTGCGACCTCGCCGCGCGCATCCTCGCCGCGGGGCTCGACCTGCTCGGCATCCGTACCATCGAGCAGATGTAACCCCCCCGGAACCCCCGGAACCCCCGGAAGCGGCGGAAGCCGCGGCACTCGGAATCGCCGGTTCCAGCAACCCCGGGGCTCCGGAAGCACCACGATGCAAGTGCGACCCGGCCTTTGAGCAGCGTAAAAGGGCGGGGCCGGTGAACGCTTTCAGAATCGGAGCATCCAGGAGCCGACTGATGATCAAGGTAGCGTTGAAGGAATGGGCCGTGGTCTGCGACCTGCTGCTGGAAGGGCGGCTGGCGCTGCTGCTTCGCAAGGGTGGCATTCTTGAAAGCGGCGGGCCGGGCGTGTTCGAGCTCGAGCACCCCCGCTTCGCCCTCTATCCCACGTGGGTGCACCAGAACCCGGCGATGATCAAGCCCGGGCACCGTCACCGGGTCGAGGCATCGGATGAGCCGGACACGATCACGATCCGCGGCGTGGGCGAGGCCGCGAAGATTTGGCAGGTGCCTGACCGCGCGGCGATCGAGCGGCTCGATGACCTGCACTGCTGGACGGCGGCGCAGCTTGACATGCGATTCAACTACAAGCCCGATCGCCCGCTCTACCTGCTTGCCGTACGGGCCTCCCGGCTCGCCCGGCCGCGCTCGATCACCAACAACCCCGACTACGTCGGCTGTCGAAGCTGGGTCCACCTGCGTGAAGAGGATGCCATCGATGACACCGGCGCAACATTTGTCGTTGACGATGATGTCTTCGGCAGGCTTGTCGCCCGGATCGACGATGCCATGAAACAGTCAGATTGAATCATCCCTCCCGACACGCATCTTCCGCACGGCCTCTGCCCTGCGATTCCTGGCACTTCACGTGACATGCTTGCCACAGGCATGCATCTCGGTGATGGGTTCGTGCAGGCAAGTCCCCGCAAAGCCATCGGCGGGTACCTGCTCGCTTTGCCCACCCCGCATCCCCTGCATTGCGAGGCCACCGAAAGGTGAGTCTGCGTGAAGCAGGCGCCCCGGTCACGGCAACTCGCTTGGCCGGCAGCGTGTCAACGCCGCGCCCTTCGCCTCGCACCGTTGCGACAATTCGCGGCGAATCCGCGATGCCTGTTCACCCATGCCCCCGTACCAGCGGTCATCGTCCGGCCGACGGATGCTGCCGCGGTCCTCGAGATATCCGACGAACCGGGCGGCCTCGTCCGAGCAGTCCCCGCAGGCGAACATCACCGCCTGGATTCCCTCATCTTCGTTCGTCCCGAGGTAGTAGTCCTCGTCCTCCTTGTCCCAGTACCACACACCGTAAGTCTGGTCCATCGTGCGCCGGTCCTGCTGGCTGTGGTTGATGGCCCAGAACAAGCCCCCGATCGCAACGACAGCCGCGAGCACTGCGAGCCAGGGGTTGGTGTTGATCATCTCCCTCAGAGCCATGCACGCATCCTTTCTTCCACCGGTACATCGCGCTCGCTTCACCTACAGCGGGGATGGGCCGTTCACCTTGTGTAGTCGCCCCAATCCTCTCGCATGTAGATCAGCCCATCGCGATGGTTGTAATCGAGAGTTTCCCAGTCTTCGGTGCGGACTGAATCCACGCGCCCATCGAAGAAGGCCCAGTGGCTGGTCCCGTGGCCATCACCGGTGTACGGTCCATGCCGGCCTGAAAGATCACCATAGATGCCCCGTCCCCAGTTGCCGGCCGCGTTGACAAAATGCTGCTCGGCAGCCAGGGCACGCCGCGAATCGGAGTCCAGTGCCGACCGTCGCCGCATGCGATCCCACGAGCCCTGTTCCCCCGGCCACGCATTCGAGCGAATCCAACGGAAGGTCCAGTTTTGATGGTTGCCCGCCGCAAGCATATACCATGTCGGCACGGCCACACCGTCGATGGGCTGTGGATCATCACCGGTGGGGTCCGCTGCTTCGGGGTAGTTGTACATGAAGTCGATGGTTTCGGTGAACCGGTCACCCCCGCCATCCTTCTCGGCCCGCTGCTCGACGGCGGTCTCCGGGCAGCGGAAAGGGCTGTCCGAGTCGAGGCCCATCGGTGCGGTCATGTAATCCCTGCGGACATACATGTTCGAGAAGATGTCACCATCGGGGTAACCGCTGACGCCATCCTCGATCAGTGCCGGTGGAAGATACTCGGACTCATCCTGAAAGTACAGGTGTGTGGCCTGGGCGATCGACCGGATCTGGCTCTTGCACTTGATCGCGCGAGCGGCGGACTGTACCGCTGAGAGCGCCGGCAGCAGGATCGCAATCAGAAGGGCGATGATACTGATGACCACCAGAAGCTCGATCAACGTGAATCCATCACGGCCGTGAGCATGCATTGGTAACCTCTCCTGAACAGATGCCCTGCCGCACAGATCGTGCGGGCGGATGAGGTGATGCTCTATGCACCATCTTCTTCGTCCTGCAAACGTGTAGAAATTTTATCGCCTCGGTGCTAATTCGTCAAAGGAAGGGTGGGCTTTGCCTGAGTGCGGCGTGTGTCATGCGCCCGGGAGCCCGCGACATGTGTCATGCATCCCTGAGTGCGGGCGCCCGCAGGGGGGCCGTCGAGGGATGGGGTTTGCAACGGTGTTACCGGTCATCGGGCGCCTGGGTGGGTGATGCCGGTCTCGGCCGAGACGGCTCGGGGGCCCCATCGGCATGCTTCGGCCGGTGGCAGGGAGCAACAGCGGCGGCGAGGGCGGCCCGTTTGAACGCTCAGCATGCCGCAACGCAGCAGGTGGGGCGCCCCTCACTTTGGCTGCCCCGCTGTGAGCGAGGGCAGGGGGCTGCCGGAGGGATCGTGGCGCTGGGCGATCGGCATGCGCCGGCCGAAGCCGAAGGCACGGCTGGTAACACGGATGCCGGGCGGCGCCTGCTTACGCTTGTATTCGCTGACATCGATCAGTCGCACTACACGATGCACCACCGTGGTGTTGAAGCCGGTCTGCGCGATGATTGTCGCCGCGGACTGGTCCTGCTCGACGTAACGTTCGATGATCTGGTCGAGCACCTCGTACGGTGGCAGCGAGTCCTGGTCGGTCTGGTCCGGGCGAAGCTCGGCACTCGGTGGCTTGTCGATCGAGCGCTGCGGAATCACCGGGCTGCCGTGACAGCGGCGAAGTGGTGAATCGGGATGCTCGTTGATCCATCGGGCGAGGTCCCAGACCAGCGTCTTGGGCACATCGGAAAGTGCGGCGAGGCCACCGGCCATGTCGCCGTAGAGTGTGCAGTATCCCACGGCCAGTTCGCTCTTGTTGCCGGTGGTCACCAGCAGGGCGCCCTCCTTGTTGCTCACGGCCATCAGGATCACGCCGCGGATGCGCGCCTGCACATTCTCCTCTGTGACATCGGGTTCGCGGCCGGCGAAGAGGGGGGCAAGCATCTGCTCGAACGCGGCGTGGGCTGGTTCGATGGCAACCTCGTCGAAGCGGATGCCGAGGTTCTCGGCCAGGGCACGGGCATCTTCGACCGAGCCGGTGGATGAGTGTCGCGAGGGCATCGCCACGCCGTGCACGTTGTCGTTGCCCAGCGCCGCCACGCACAAGGCGGCGGTGACGGCCGAGTCGATCCCACCGCTCAGGCCGACGACGGCGGCGTTGAACCCACACTTGTTGCAGTAATCGCCCAGGCCCAGCACCAGCGCGGCGTGGAGCGCTGCAAGGTCATCCGGCTGCGGCTCCAGCCGCCCGGGCCGGACGGCATGACCCGCCGCGGGGGGGTGGGCACCGCTTGCCGGGGCCTGCTTGCCCGCAGCATCGCCCCGCTCGCCCACCGGCAGGTCCACGATCAGCAGGTCCTCTTCGAACGCCCGCGCCTGTGCCAGCAACCTGCCCCCGGCATCGACGGCGCAACTGCACCCATCAAAGACCAACTCATCGTTACCGCCGACCTGGTTGCAGTACAGCAGGGGTAGATTGAACCGCCGCGCCGCCGCGGCGAACAGCTCGAGCCGGAAGGCGTGCTTGCCCCGGGAAAATGGCGAGGCCGAGCAGTTGACGAACACCTGCGCTCCGAACTGGGCGAGACGTTCGATGGGGTCATCGTGATACAGGCGGCGATAGAAGATGTCGCGATCGTTCCACAGGTCCTCGCAGATGCTGACACCGAACCGCACATTCCGGTAGGTGGCAAGGTCCGTGGTGCTCGCCGGTGCCACCGGCGGGGGGTCCTGCCGCAGGGCCGGGTCGCCTGGCAGGGGGGCGGGGTCGAAGTAGCGCACCTCATCGAACACATCGTAGGTCGGAAGCAGGCTCTTGACGTAACGGTGCTGGATGCGGCCGTCGTGGCAGAACGCCGCGGCGTTGTAGAGGCCCCGGCCGGCGCGGCCATCATCAGAGGGGCAGGGATAGCCGATGATAGCTCCGATGCCATCGCACAAACCCGCGAGCTTCTCGACGGCCTCGACGCACTGACTGATGACCGCGCTTTTGAGCAGCAGATCCTTGGGTGGATAGCCGATGACCGATAACTCGGGAAAGATCACGAAGTCTGCCCCCTCTCGCTTCGCTGCGTCGATTCGCTCGGCGGCGATTCGGGCGTTCGAGGCGACGTCGCCGACGGTCGGGTTGATCTGGGCGAGCGCAATCCGCATCATATGGCTGGCTTCCGGCAGTGTGCTGGCAGGCGGGGACAGCGGCGGGTGACGCGGCCCCCTTTGTGTTACTCACCCCCTCGACCCGGCCGGGTGGCCGGCAGCGGCCCGCCTCATGGACCGATCGGGATGCCGGCCGCTGGCGAGTTCTGGTGCGGGGCGGTTC
>PUNN01000130.1 GCA_003552605.1 Phycisphaeraceae bacterium | reverse complement strand
GCGAGCCGGTACGCCCAGATCAGCGACATCGCGAGCATGAAGGGACAGATGAGCCCCGTCGCCGGCCGGATGCCTTCCCCGAGCGGTCGCGCGATGACCGGTCCGCATCGTCGGCAACATCGAGCAGCACGGTGGGGTCCACCGCCGGCCGCAGCCACGCCTCGCGATCGAACACGCTACGACATGCGCTTGAAGACTTCGTCATCGGCCCGAGCAATGAACTGGCCTATACCGCTGCATGCCGGTTCGCCGGCGATGGTGACCCGATCGGCGGGCCGCTGTTCATTCACGGCGGCTGCGGCCTCGGCAAGACACACCTGCTCAAGGGCATCTGCCGACAGGTGCTGACCCACAATCCCGATGCGCGGGTCCACTACACCACCGGTGAGCAGTTCACCAACGACTACATTGCCGCCGTCAGGCAGAACCGTCTCGAGCAATTCCGTGCCGGCATCCGCCGGCTCGACCTGCTCGCAATCGATGATGTGCACTTCCTGGCCAGCCGCGAGAAGACGCAGCAGGAGTTTCTTCACAGCTTTGATGCCATCGAGCTCGCCGGGGCACGCATCGTCATGGCCTCGGATAACCACCCCAAGCTCGTGCAGCAGTTCTCCGATGCGCTTGTCAGCCGATGCATGCGCGGCATGGTCGTGCAGGTGCGCACCCCGGACACGCAGACGCGCATCCGCATCGTCCATGCACTCGCACAGCGCCGCGGGATCAACATCCTCGAAACCGCCATCGCCGTCATCGCCAGCCGTTACCAGGGCTCGGTACGCGAGATCGAAGGTGCCCTGACCAAGCTCCAGGCCCTCGCGACGATGTCCCGCCAGCATACCGGCCGCGGCGCCTCGCCCACACCCGACGACTCGTTGCCCACCATCGGCCACATGCTTGTCAACCGTCTGTTCGAAGGGCCGGAGCAACCCGGTCACTCCCGACCGATACGATTCGAGCACATCCTCGAACAGGTCGAGAAGACGATGGGGGTCAGCCGCGAGCAGGTCCTGGGCACCAACCGCCACAAGCAACTGGTGCTCGCTCGCTCACTGGTGGTCTATCTGGCGCGGCAACTGACCACGCTCAGCTTCCCCGAGATCGCCGCGGCGATGCGACGCAACAGTCACTCGACCATCGTCACCGCCAATACCCGCCTCCAGAAGCAACTCCAGGATGAGACGCCGACGCTTATCCAGCTTCCATCAAGCCCGGAGCCGGTGACATTGACCGAGCTGATCGACCGGTTGCGCTACGCGATCTGCCGCCGGCCGGGAGATTGAAGTTGGCCGAGCCGCCACATCTCATCGCCGCTGGCCGCCACGTGAACCTCGTCACGCGCGGCGGCTGGGAGTACGCGACCCGACCGGACATCGGCGGGATCGTGGCCATCGTGGCGCTGACCGATGATGGCCGGATTGTGCTCATCGAGCAGCACCGGCCGCCCGCCGGATGCCCGGTCATCGAGTTGCCCGCCGGCCTTGCCGGTGACCGGGGTGATGCATCCGCGGATGAAGCCCTGCTGGAAGCCGCTCAGCGGGAGTTGCGGGAGGAGAGCGGGTATGAGGCATCGCAGTGGGCGCGGCTGTTCGAAGCCTACACCTCACCGGGGATCAGCGATGAGATTCTCACCTTCTTCCGCGCCACGAGCCTGCGGCGGGTCAGCGCCGGTGGGGCTGATGCGAACGAGCGCATCACGGTCCACATGGTCCCGCTCGCAGGACTCGGGCGCTTTGTTGAATCCCGCCGCGTTGCCGGTTGCGCGGTCGACCTGAAGCTTTACGCCGGCCTCTACGCCGCGCTACATCTGTAACGATCAGCGGCGATCTGGACCACCGTCGGGACCCCGGGAGCGGGCGCGGGGGCGGGGGCGATGCGCCCCGGCGGACCTCCGGCCATCGAAATCGCCGCTGCTTGCCGACCGCCCGGGCGCGGGGTGGGGAAAGGTCCGATAGGGGCGGCTCACGCCATGGTGTGAGGCATTCTGGACACCTGATCGGGTCGGCGGTGCAGGGGCGGGCAAGTCCGGGCAGAGTTAAGTAGCCACCGATGATGACCGATGATCCGGATGTAACGACTGGCCGGCCTCTTCCCGCTCGGGATTGGAGAGGATCATGGATCTCGGGCTGCTATTTGGCATTTTGGGTACCTGGGCACTCATCCTCTGGGCGATTGCCTCCAGCGGCGAGATGGCCGCGTTTGTCAACGTGCCCGGCGTGATTCTTGTCATCGGCACCTGCTTCACAATCATCTTCTTCTCCTGGCCGGCGCGCAACGTCAAGGGCATCTTCAAGGTCATCCGCACCGTCGCCTCGCACAAGGGCCAATCGGTCGAAAAGCTGATCGATGACCTTGTCTCGTATGCCGAGATCGCGCGGCGGGACGGCATCCTCAGCCTCGAGAATGCCACCAAGGACATCGACGACCGCTTCATCGTCAATGGTATCCAGATGGCCGTTGACGGCACCGACCCGGAACTGATCGAACAGATCATGACCACCGAACTGGACAACCTTGTCGAGCGCCACGAGGTCGGCCGCGGCATGTTCGAGACACTCGGCAAGTACGCCCCGGCCTTCGGCATGATCGGCACCCTGGTCGGGCTGGTGGTGATGCTGGCCAACCTCGATGACCCTTCGAAGATCGGCCCCGGCATGGCCGTGGCCCTGCTGACCACGATGTACGGCTCGATCATCGCCAATGCCCTCTGCCTGCCGATGGCCGACCGGCTGGCGCGGCGGTCGAGCGAGGAAGTGCTGCTGAAGACGATCGTGATCAAGGGGGTCATGGCGATCCAGAGTGGCGACAATCCCCGCATCGTTGAACAGAAACTGCGGACCTTCCTGCCGCCGAGCATGCGCGGCGACCAGGAGCAGGCTGCCTGAACCGCCTTGAACTGAATCCGCCATGACACGGAGAAAGAAGAAACAGCCGGCCGGCGCTCCGCTGTGGGTGATGACCTACGGCGACCTGATGTCGCTGATCCTGGTGTTCTTCATCCTGCTTGCGGCATTCAGCGAAATCCGCAAGGAGGATGAGTGGGAAGTCATTGCCGAGGTCATCAAAGAGAGCTTCGGCCTCCGAGGCGGCGGCGGCTTTTTCCCGACGGACCGTGATCCGCAACTGAGCATGCAGCAGCGCCTCGAACATCTCCAGGTCCGCGCCATGACCGACCGGGAGGTCTCCAACGCGGACGACCCCGGCATGACCGGCCGCCACCCTGAGGTGACGCGGGTGCGCGAGGGGTGGAAGTTCGTGGTCGGCGGCCGGATCAGCTTCGCCCCCGATTCGGCCGACCTTGACGGCGAGGCGATGGAGGAACTCGCCCGCATCGCAGAATTGATGCGGGGTTACAACAACAAGATCGAAGTGCGCGGCCATGCTTCGAGTCGCGAGGCACTGGCCGGCTCGGATTTCGACAACCTCATGGACCTGTCCTATGTCCGTGCCCGCAACGTCGAGCATTTCCTTCTCAGCGAGGAAGGCGGCGCCATCCGGCCGGAGCGCATCCGCGTGGTCGCCGCCGGTGACCGCGAGCCGCTGGTGCGGCGCCAGTACGACGATGACCGCCATACCGGCAACCGCCGCGTCGAGGTGCTGGTCATGGAGGCCGTAGCAAAGGATCTGTCGCGCCCGGAGCTTGACCCATGACCTGCTTCATGGCCCTCACCAGCCATCGTGCATCGTCGGCGCTCGCATTGGCCCGGGCCCCTGCCGGGCGCAATGATGCGCCCGGCGCTGCCAGGAGATCGAAACGATGAGCCCCCGAGCCGCCCAGCCCGCCCAGGCCACTGCTCAGCAGCAGCCGCAGAAGCGCGAGCGCATGTCGCTGCGCACGCTGATAATCCTGCTGGTGATCTTCCTGCTCGAGGCCCTCGTGATCGTGGCTGCGTTCATGCTCGCCGCCGGCCCGCGTGCCGTTCAGGGCGAGGGCGCCAAGCCCGATGATGAGGCGATGCTCGACCGCCCGCGCGAGATCCTGGTGATCGAGGATCGCTTCGAGAACAACGAATGGGGACGCTCCTACCAGTTCGACGTGCGCATCGTGGCCCTGGTCAAGACGCGGAACCTCGACCTTGCCGAAGAGCGCATCGATACCGCCGAAGCGCAGGTCGCCAACGATGTACGCACCATCATCGCCCAGGCTGAACCGGCCCAGCTTCTGGAGGCCTCCAAGCAGTCCATTAAGCGCCAGGTCCACCAGAAGCTGGACAAGCGACTCGGTCTCGATGACAGCGGCGATCCGATCGTCGAAGAGGTCATGATCCCCCGCTGGGTGCGCTTCCGAAGCGATTTCTGAGCCGCTCCGTCCTCACCTCCCGCGCCCCCCGCACGCAGGCCCCGGATGCGGCCGCGTTCAGGGCGTGCCCGTGCCGCCGAGCAGCTTCTCGACAAAGTGGATGTGGGTGTTCGACTCGCGGAAATCGGCATTGCCCATCAGTGTCATGTGCAGCGGGATCGTCGTCTTGATCGGCGCGATCTCGAATTCCGCAAGGGCCCGCTGCATGGTGGCGATGGCCTCGAGACGGGTCGGTTGCCAGGTGATCAGCTTGCCGATCATCGAATCGTAGTTGGGCGGCACGCGGTAACCTGGCGTGCAGTGGGTGTCCATGCGCACACCCGGCCCGCCAGGCAGGTGCAGGTGATCAATGCGGCCGGGGCTCGGCGAGAAGCGGTTGTCAGGATCCTCAGCGTTGATGCGCACCTCGATGGCATGGCCGTGCTGCTGAATCTGCCGCTGCGTGACCGGCAGTTTCTCACCGGCGGCGACACGGAGCTGAAGCTTCACCAGGTCCAGGCCCGTCACCATCTCGCTGACGGGATGCTCGACCTGCAACCGCGTGTTGACCTCCATCAGGTAGAATTCGCGCTGCTGGCTCATCAGAAACTCGACGGTCCCGGCCGAATAGTAGCCGGCGGCCTTGGCCAGCCGGACGGCAGCGCGGCATATCTCGCCACGACTCTCATCGTCAAGCACGGGGCAGGGTGATTCCTCGATCAGCTTCTGATGCCGGCGCTGCATGGTGCAGTCACGTTCGAACAGGTGTACGACATTGCCATGCTGATCACCGATGATCTGCACCTCGACGTGGCGGGGATGCTCGATGTACTTCTCGATATAGACGGTGGCATCGCCGAAGGCACCCTGGGCCTCGTTCATCGCACTGGACAGGCCGGAGCGCAGGGAGATGTCGTTATGAGCCACCCGCATGCCGCGACCACCGCCCCCGGCGGCGGCCTTGATCATCACCGGGTAGCCGATCTTCCGGGCGAGCTTGATCGCATCGTCCTCGCTTTCAATCTTCCCTTTTGAACCGGGGCTGGTGGGCACCTTGTGATCCAGTGCCAGCGTGCGGCACCTGACCTTGTCACCGAGGGCGCTCATGGCCTCGACGCTCGGGCCGATGAACTCGATGTTGCATGAGCGGCAGACCTCGGCGAAGTGGGCGTTCTCGGCCAGGAACCCGTAGCCGGGGTGGATCGCATCGACGTTGGCGACCTCCGCGGCGCTGATGATCCGTGGAATGTTGAGATAACTTTCCAGCGCCGGCGGCGGGCCGATGCAGATGGCACGGTCGGCCATTTTCACGTGCAGCGAATCGGCATCGGCGGTGGAGTAGACGGCGACGGTCTCGATGTCCATCTCCCGCGCGGCGCGGATGATGCGGACGGCGATTTCGCCACGATTGGCAATCAGAATCCGGCTGAACATCGATGGCAGGGTCCGCCACCCGGCCGTGTCGGCCGGGGTTGTTTTCATGCTCGTTCAAGGCCACTCAGGCCGGCCGCACCATCAGCAGCGGCTGGCCGAACTCGACCGCCTCGCCACTGCTGACAAGCACCTTCTCGATGCGTCCGGACGCCTCGGCCTTGATCTCGTTGAACACCTTCATCGCCTCGATCAGGCAGACCACGGTGTCGGGCTCGATGGCATCGCCGACCTTGACAAAGGGGGCGGCATCCGGGCTCGGCGCCGAGTAGAAGGTGCCCACCATGGGGCTGGTGACCGCCACCAGCCCTTCATCCGCCCCACCGGCCGGCGCCGGCGGCGCCGCCTCAGCGGCGGTGCTCGTCGGCACCGGCGGCGCCGGCGCCGACCCCGCCGCGCCGCCCGAGGGTGGCGGGGCGTAACTGATCGCCGGCGCGGCACTGCTGCTGCCGCGACGGAGCTTGACCTTTTCACCCTGGTCCTCGAGGTCGATCTCCGAAAGATCGTTATCCACCATCAGCTTGACCAGGGAACGGATTGTCTTCAGATCAATCATGGACGCTTCAGCCTCGTACCTGCACGCGTGGTCCCCGGGACACCGCTTTTTGCCCCCCGGCCTGACCGGGAGATTCGAGTGCCACTACGGCATGCGGATGAATCAGACACGCTGTATATCCCGCGTTTGCCAGAGGTTGAACCTCCGGGGATCCAACTTCCATGACCCCGTTCCCAGTCGCCCCACTTCCGGGCGGCTGCTTCCGGCGGCCATTTCCGGGGGGCACTTCCGGGGGCCACTTCCGGGGGCCACTTCCGGGGGCCACTTCCGGGGGTCAGGGGTGAATAATGGCGGATTCGAGGTCCTTGGGCAAGTCGGTCAACACCTGTCGACCGCGTGGGGTCACCAGCACATCATCTTCAATCCGCACGCCGCCCACTCCAGGAAGGTAAATGCCCGGCTCGATGGTCACCACGTGTCCCGGTTCGAGTTCGCCCTCGCTCCGTGGCGACAGGGTCGGCTTCTCGTGCACATCCAGTCCCAAGCCGTGTCCGAGGCCGTGACCGAAGTAGTCGCCGTATCCCGCTTTTGCAATCACATCGCGCGCCGCCTTGTCGACCTCCACCATGGGCACCCCCGGCTTAACCTTCGCGATCGCGGCCTCCTGCGCCGCCAGGCACACCTTGTACAGTTCCTGGACCTTCGGCTTCATCTTGTCCAGCGCCAGCACCCGCGTCATGTCCGCACAATAGCCTTCCAGCCTGGCCCCCCAGTCAATCAGCACCATGCTGCCACTTTTGAGCTTGGCCCGGCCGGGTATGGCATGGGGCAGGGCCGCGTTGGCGTCGACCGCCACGATGGATGGGAAGCTCACCCCATCGGCCCCGAGCCGCCGGATATGGAATTCCAGCAGCGCTGCGATCTCGAACTCGGTCTGCCCGGGATGGAGCTGGCCGCTCACCTGGCGCAAGGCCTCCTGCTGGAGGGCACCGGCGCGGCGGATGAGGCGGATTTCATCCGCATCTTTGATCGCCCGCTGCTCGAGGATGCCATCATCGAGGTCCTTCAGCTTCGAGGCACCCAGGGCCTTGGCGAGCTTCTTGCGCTGCGCGATGGTGGTGTGGCTGGCCTGAAGGCCGATCCGACTCAGCTTGAGCCGCTTGAACAGCTTGACCAGTTCATCCTCGATCGGTCCCTTGCGGATGATGGGGCTGACGTGCGGCGCCTGCTGGGGGATCTGCTCCTGGAAGCGGAAGTCGCTGAGGACATATATCTGGCTCGAACGTGCCGCGACCACGGCCCAACTGTCATCGCCGATGAAGCCGGTCAGGTACCGGATATCCCTGGGGTTGACCACCAGCAGCGCAGGGCAGTCGGCCTCCTCGAGCCGCTGTTGAAGCGTCTTCACCCGCCTCTGCAACGGGGCCGGGGCCGCCGGTCGGCGGCTTCGGGCACGGCTGTCGGTTTTTGTGGTACTGGCCATGAGACTCGCCCCACTGGATGGCAGGAGGGTTACAGGCGGTGCATGTGGAAGCCGCCATCAACGTTGATCACTTCACCTGTGGAAAACGGAAATGCACCCGAGGCGATTGCAGCCACCGCCCGGCCGATGTCCTCGGGCCGCCCCCAGCGGCGAATGGGCGTCAGCCCCTGCTCGACAATCAGTTGGTCGTATTTCTGCTTGACCGCCGAGGTCATATCCGTCTCGATGATCCCGGGCCGCACCTCGAACACGTTGATCCCGGCATCCGCAAGCCGCGCGGCGAACAGCGTGGTCATCATCGCCACACCCGCCTTGGCCACACAGTACTCACCGCGGTTGACACTCGCGGCATATGCGCTCAGCGATCCGATGTTGACAATCGCCCGGTCCGGCCGATCGGGGTGCTCGAGCATGTGCCGCGCCACCTGCTGGCTGAGAAAGTACGGCCCCTTGAGATTCGTCGCGAGCACTTCATCGAAGCTCTGCTCGTTGGCCTCGAGCAGGTCCGCACGCACCTTCGGAGCCACCCCGGCGTTGTTGACCAGCAAGTCCACCGGCCCGAAACGGCCCACCGTCTCGTCCAGCAGCCGGGCGCGATCCTCGGCCTTTGCCACATCGGCCTGCACCAGCAGCGCCTGTCCCCCCGCATGCTCGACCGCGGCGGCGGCCTCATCGGCGGCCGCCCGGTTGGCGTGATAGTTGATCGAGATGCGCATACCAAGGCCGCCGAGCGCTGCGGCGATTGCGCGGCCGATACCGCGGCTGGCGCCGGTGACGATGGCAGTGCGATCCCGAACGGTTGGCGTGGACATCATCAACGCGGTCCCTCGACATGTCTCATCAACGGCCACCAGTGCGGGCGCGATCGGCCCACAATGCTCCGCTGACGGCCCGTGATGCGCGCAGCGCAACCAAGCGGTAACACGCTTCACGGTACGGGTTTATAAGTTGATAATCTACGGTGAGGACACGAAACCGTCAAACCGCCACCTCGAAGGCGCGGCCAGAAGGCAATAAACTGCCAATCGATGTTGTTTGCTTATCAGATTGCAGCCATCCGCCCCTCACGAATCAAAAAACACCATGTACGGTTTTTCCCCGGCCAGTCGCTGGATCAGCACCGCCAACTCGAGCAGGTGGTAGTCGCCCCAGAGACTCGATTCGCCGCACGGAATCCGACGGCCTTCGGGGATGTGGTCCCAGTTGTTGGGTCGGTGGTAGATCGAGTGCAGCAGCAGCCCCTGGTGCTGTGGCTCTGTGGAGAGATACGGCTCATCGAACAGGACGCGGGCGATGCTCAGCCCGGCCTGGAGATACCGCCCCCCCCGCTCACCGCCGAGGTACCGGCCGAGGCGGATCAGCCCCTGTGCGGTGATCGCCGAAGCGGTCCCATCGACCGGCTCGTGGTCGTTGTAGGGCTCGGCCGGCCGCGACCGCCAGTCGCCGAGGTTGACCAGGCCCGGGGCGCCATCGTCCCAGTAGACGATGCCATCGGAGGCAGCACAATCGTCGATGTAGTGGTCGCTCGTGGCCAGCGCCGCCTGCTCGTAGCGCTCGATCACCCGGGCATCGTCGATACCCGTGGCCTGCCGGATCGCCCCTTTGGGCAGCGTGGCGAGGTATTCCAGCTGCTCGGCGTAGCCGCAGACAGCCCACGCCAGCCCTCGCGTCCAGGTCGAGAACGGCGAGTAGCCCTGCTGCGTGGAGCGGCAGCGGAAGCGGCCATCGTTGCGGTTGAAGATCGCCTCGTGAGCCGTGCGGCCGCGGACATCGTAGCTGTGGCCGCTGTCACCGTAGAACACGATGTACTTTGCCGTGGTCAGCCCGTGAGCGATTGCCCGGCCAAGCAGGTTGATCCGCTCATCGTGCTCGCCCATCAGCACGTGACCAAGCTGATCGGCCAGGGCCAGGATGCGCATCGAGCGCATGGTGTCGACAAACAGCGACTGCGGGCCGTTGAAGGAGTAGACGTAACCGCCGCCATCGAGCGGGTCGGCATCCGACGTCTTCGCCCACCGCGCGGCCTGCACGGCCCCGCTGGCGCGGAGGATGTGGCTGTGCATCTCCGCTTCCATGCCCGGGTCCTCAACCCGGCCTTCGCGGATCAGCCGGCGGATGTTGCCGTAAGTCGACAGGTTGTTGAACCCGTGATCGTGCACACCGATATGTGTCACGTGCGGCAGCATCCGCTCGAGCGTGCGCTCGCGACCAAGCTCGTACATCGACCGGTCATCGGTCGCGTCGAACACCAGCAGCGCGCTGCCGTATTGGAAGCCCTGCGTCCACTCGGTCCAGCCGCGGGTGGTGTAGCGGCCGGCGACGGTATACACGGGCGTGCCATTGGCCGGGTCCCAGGTGCGGTCGATATCGAGCACCTTCTGCTTTGCCAGTTCCATCACACAGTCGATCGGGCCGAGCAGTTCGGCCGGCTTGAGTTGCTCATCAATCTTCACGGAAGTCTCCTGCTCGATAGTGGCGGATGGGCTGATTCTGTACACGAGCGGTGGCGATCAGCCACCGTACACGCTGTCGGGGTCGAACACCTTCTCCTCCACGACCTTCAGGTCGCCCTGCGGCGAAGCGCTGCGGTAGAAGCAGCTCTGGTAACCCGCGTGGCATGCCGGCCCATGCGGCCGGCAGCGAAGCAGCAGCGTGTCCTGATCACAGTCGATCCGGGCTTCGAGCACCTGAAGCACATGCCCGGAGCTTTCGCCCTTGACCCATATCCGGTCGCGGCTGCGCGAGTAGAACGTGGCCCGCCCGTTTTCCAGCGTGTGCTTCAGGGCCGCTTCGTTCATCCACGCCATCATCAGCACCTGGCCACTGTCCACATCCTGCACGATGGCGG
>PUNN01000409.1 GCA_003552605.1 Phycisphaeraceae bacterium | reverse complement strand
GGGTCGGCCTTCGGTTCAGCCACGGCACGACCGGCACGAATCTACCCTCACCCCAGCCCTCTCCCGCCCCCGGAAAAAGGGGAGAGGGAGCAAGAGCCTTCCGCGGCGCGTGTCATGCACCAGCTTCTCCCCTTCCCGTCGCCCGGCCCTGCCCATCCAGGGCAGGAATCGTCTATGATGGAGGTTGCCGGGTGGGGTCGTATCGGAGAAGTACATGGCGGCAAGTTGCTTTTGGATACACCGAGTTTACCCCGGGGTGGCTGCCTTGCTGTTGCTGGCGCTGCTGGCGCCCGCCACCGTTGCATTCGCCGATGAGATCGAACTCGCGGCGGCCTCGCGCGGGCAGAGCGGGGCGCTCGGCCATGCTGACTTCGACCGATGGACCGCGATCCTCGCCACCGTAACCCATCACGGGGAGGAACCACGCGACGTGACCATCACCGTCGAGTTGCCGGACTTCGATGGGGGGCAGCGGCTGCACGCAGCCCGGCAGGTGACGCTCGCTCCCAACAGCCGCCGCGAGGTGATCATCCCACTCCGTCTGCCTCCGGTTCCCCGCGGCTTCCAGCCGAGTTGGACAGAAGCCATCAACGCGCAGGTGCGCATCTTCGAGCGGCAACGCGGGCGCGAAGTCTCCGTGGTGCGGGCCGAGCCTGTCCTGATCACGCTCAACCGGCATTCGCTCCCCCCCTACTGGCTCGGGGATGATGAGGCGGACCTCGATGTGGTGGAAGCGGTTTGCGGCACCCTCGGCCTCGAGCTCATCCACGACCATTTCGTGACGGCCTTCGGCGACGAGCGGCCGGAGGCGCTGGCCGATAGCGCCCGCCGCGTGCGCCAGTTGCGCGCTGCCGATATCCCCCGGTCGCCGCACATGATGGAACAGGTCGGGATGCTCGCGATCGGCGCTGAATCGGCGGACCTCACCCCCGCGCAGGCAGGGGCCCTGCGCCAGTGGCTGGCGCGTGGCGGGCGGCTGTGGATCATGCTCGATCGCACCGACCCGGCGTGGGCACGTCAGACCCTGGGCGAGCAATGGAGCATCACCGAGATCGACCGCACACAGCGAACAGACCTGACCGTTCGCTCCGAAGCCCGCACCGCCCGCTACCACCACGATGACCCTGCGACACTCGTCCGGGTAATGGCGGAGGGCTTTGATGTGCTGCATGAAGCGGGGGGCTGGCCGGTCGCCCTCGGGCGGGATGTCGGACGCGGTCGGCTGCTGGTGACCACGCTTGACGTCAGCGCCTGGCCGCGGCTCACCGATGAAGCCGGTGGCGATGAAGAAGAAGGCGAAGACTTCCAGCCGATGGCCGAGCTTGCCGACTGGCTGCTGAAGGCACCCGTTGCGCCCCGGCTGGTCTGGCCGGACCCGCGCGAGGCCAGCGCCAGCGTGCGGCCTGCGCGTCGGGCCATGACCGACATGGTCTCTGGACAGGTGGGCTTTGAGGTGGTCAGCCGCGGCACGGTGGGCTGGACCCTGGCGGGTTTCTGCGCGTTTGTCCTTGCCGCCACCTTTTTGCTGCATCGCTGGGGCCGGCTCGAGTTCATCGCGCCGACCACGATCATCGTCGCCGTGCTCGTGGCCGGGGTGCTGCTGTCAATCAGCGCAGCGGCGAGGCGGCAGGTCCCCCTGACCATCGCCAGCGGGCTGATGGTCGATGTCACCGCCGATGGCGCCATCGCCCGCCTCCGCGGGCTGGTCGGTTACTACGGCCCTGATGATGTTGCAGCCAACGTCAGGGCGCGCGATGGGGGGGTGTTGTGGCGTGATGGTCTTTGGAACACACCGCGCACGATCCGACACCACTGGCGTGACTTCGATGAATATCAGTGGGCCGGACTGGCACTGCCCGGTGGGCAGGTCCACACTTTCGAGGCCGATGCCACCACCGAGCTTGACCGGCCCACGACCGCCTCGGCCACGCTGGACTCCACCGGGGCCACCGTCCACCTTCAAACCGGCGACCTCGGGGCGTTGGCCGACCCCGTGATACTGATCGGCGACAGCGCGGTGATTCCGGACATCCGCGAAGGGGCGTTTCGCCTCGAACCGGCCACGACTCCGGCCGTGCGCGGGCAGTTTATCGAAGCCGTGCAGCTCACGGCTGCTCAGCGCCGACGCCAGGCCGCGCTTCGCGAACTGACCGCCACAACCCCCGATCGCTTCGGCTCCGGCGAGCCCGCCCTCGCCGGGTGGTCCGGTGCCCTTGCAGAACGATTCACGTTGATCGGCAGCGAGGAAGATGCTGCGCGGCGGGATGAAGCGTTGGTCACGATGCCGCTGAGCGTGAAAACCCCCCGGCCCGGTGAAACGGTCACGGTGCCCTGGCCACTGATGCAGTGGCGAATCTCACCGTTTTCACCGCTGGGCCTTTCGCAGGGTGAAGCCACCCCGCGTGCCGATGCCATGGCGTTTCAGCAGGGGCAATGGGCGACGCTGCGCGGGCCCGGCGGCCGGGTATCCTTGGTGTTTTCGCTGCCGCGCGAACTGTCCGGCATCGACCCCACGGGGGGCAGCTTCAGCCTCCATGCCGATGCCCACGGCCGCGAGGTAGACCTGTGGGTGGCACGTGATGGCGCCCTCGAGCGCATCGGACACCAGCGCCGGGGCAACCGCATCGACGCCGAGATCGATGCAGACCAACTCCAGGCGATCAAGCAGCGTGGTGAGCTTGTAATTGTCGTCGATGTCGGCCGGGCCGACACTGAACACAGCGAGTGGCGCATCCGTCAGCCACGGCTGAACGTCACCGGTGTGATGGGCGGAGGCTCCCACAGTCCGAGTGGAAGGACCAGCGACCATGAATGACCAGCCCGTGGTGGTAACCCGTGAGCTGACCAAGAAGTACGGCGATTTCGTCGCACTCGACAGCCTGAGCATCGAGCTGCACCGCGGCCGGATTCTCGGCTTCATCGGTCCCAACGGGGCCGGCAAGACCACGACGATCCGCATCCTTGTGGGCCTCGCTGAGCCGTCCAGCGGCTCGGCCTCGATCGCCGGCTGCGACTGCACCACCGAGATGTCACGCATCAAGCGGCTGGTGGGGTACATGCCCGATACCTTCGGTGCCTACGAGAACATGCGAGTGCGCGAATACCTCGATTTCTTCGGCGCCGCTTACCGCATCCCCCGGCGCGTACGGATGGAGCGGATTGAGCAGGTGATGGATCTGTGCAGCGCCACCTGGATGAAGGACCGCTACGTTGAGGCGCTGAGTCACGGCATGAAGCAGCGCATCGGCCTCTGCCGCACCATGCTGCACGATCCAGAGGTGCTGATCCTCGATGAACCAGCCAACGGCCTCGATCCCAACGCCCGGATCGAGATGCGGCAGATTCTGCTGCGCCTCGCGGAGGCAGGCAAGACGCTGATCGTCACAAGCCACATCCTGCCGGAACTGTCGCGCATTTGTGATACGGTCGCGATCGTCACGCGGGGGCGGCTGCGCGCCTTCGGCACCCTTGACCAGATCATGAAATCGCTGAGGCAGCGGCGGATGATGCAGGTGCAACTGCATCGTCGCGAGGATGTGGACTCACTGGTACGGTTGTTGAAGGAGAATCTCGAAGCCGATGCCGAGGTGAACCCGAGCCCTCAGGAACTGGAGGTCCGCTTCAGCACCGGCATGGACGATGCCCGTCTTGCAGCCATCCTTGCCCTGGTCGTTCACAAGGGCATCGAGGTGATTCAGTACGGTGAGGTGCCCCTGGACCTGGAAGATGCCTTCCTCAGCGTGACCCGCGCTGAAGCCGAAGAAGATGCCGCCGCCGCGGCCGGCGCGCCCGTTGCGGGCGGGAAGGTGGAAGAATCGCGCGCATGAACAACCCCATCATCCAACGCGAGTTGATCGGCACCCTGCGCCAGCCCCGCGCCATGATCTTCATGGTCACCGCCCTCGCAGCGCTCGGGGCGCTGGTGGTATTGCGATGGCCCTCGGATGGCCTGGTCGGTGCCGCGGAGGATGGCGGCGTTGATCAGGCCGGCGAGGTGCTTCGCGTGTTCGCCTACGGGATGATGGTGGCCGTCATGCTGCTGGTGCCGGCGTTTCCGGCATCGAGCATCGTCAAGGAGCGGCAGAAAGGCACGCTGGCCCTGCTGCTCAACAGCCCGTTGACACCGCTGACGATCTATGTGGGCAAGCTCGTGGCAGCGCTTGGCTTTGTGCTGCTCATGCTCGTTGCCACCCTCCCTCTGGCCGCGGCGTGCCACGCGATGGGCGGGGTGTCTGGGGCGAATCTGTTAAGCCTTTACGGTGTGCTCGCCGTCGCCGCGGTGCAGTATGCCACGCTGGCCCTCTGGGTCAGCAGCCGGGCGACGAGCATCGACGCGGCGATGCGGATCACCTACGCCGGTGTGCTCCTGTTAGGCATCGTGGCGCTGGCGCCGCAGCAGTTCATCGGCAATCTTGTCGGGGCCGGTACAGCAGGTGCCCTCGAGTGGATCAGTTCATTGTCACCGCTGCCCGGGGTGACGTACGTGCTCGGGCTGGACCTCGGCGCTGCTGCCGCCATTGCAGAGATCGATGTGCGGCAGTTCCTGTTGCTCGGCGGTCTCAGCAGTGCCTTGTTCGCCGGCCTGACGATTCAGCGCCTCGGCCAGCGCATGCTCGATGCCCCGCGGCCGCATGGCCGGGTCACGGATGAGCGATCCAACACGGAAAAAGCGCTGCGGCGGATCATGTATCTGTGGTTCTTCGACCCCGCGCGGCGTGCGGAGTTAATCGGGCCGCTGACCAACCCCGTCATGGTCAAGGAGTTCCGTGCACGCAGGTTCGGCCGTTCCGGCTGGATCATGCGGCTGATCGCGCTGTGCCTGATTGTGTCACTTGCACTGATGCTGCTGGCCACCGTCATCGCCGGACAGCAGGTGGAAGCCGAATACCGCGGCATCGAACAGCAGGGCGCGATCACCGTGTTGCTTCAGGTGGCACTGATCGTCCTGCTGACCCCGACACTTGCATCGGGCCTGATCAGTACCGAGCGTGAAACAGGCGGCTGGCAGTTGCTCCAGGTTACCCCGATGTCGCCATTGCGCATCGTCGTGGGCAAACTGTTGAGCGTGGCGCTGATCCTCGCACTTGTGTTGCTCGCGACACTGCCGGGCTACATCGTGCTGATCGCGGCGGATCTCGATCAGGCCCTTCGCGTGATGGATGTGATCGTCACGCTCGTGCTTACCGCGCTGCTCTCGCTGATGCTCAGCGCGACAGTGAGCAGCCTGTTTTCGCGCACGGCGGTGTCGACCACCATCAGCTACGCGCTGCTGGTAAGCATTTGCCTGGTGCCGATGCTTGTGTGGCTGGCCGAAGATGCCCCGTTTACCCGGGCAACGGTTGAATCAGTGCTGCGGTACAACCCGCTGGCCGCGGCACTGAACGTGATCAACGCCCGGCAGTTCGCCGACTATGACCTTGTGCCGTTCAACTGGAACTTCATGCTCGTGGCCAGCGCCGGCCTGTGCCTGATCCTCATCGTCCAGACCTGGCGCCTGACGCGCCCGCGCTGAGGCCGCTTAACGAAGCCCCGCCATGCCCCGCAACTTCCCCCACACGCTTTCGTTGCTCCTCCTGGCCCTACTGGCCGGCCCGGCCGTCGTGGCCGTTGCAACCGAACCGCCAACCATCGACTTCAACCCGATGGCCGAAGACCCGAGGATTCCCGAACGCGAAGTGGTTTACACCTACCCGCCGCGTTCGGCCGATCTGCTGCTCGATGCCCTTGAGCAGGATGAGGTCGAGCTTCGCCTCGGCGCCATCGCCGCCCTCCTGACGATGCACGACCATGAGGCGCTCGAGCAGATGCAATTGAGTGACTTTGCCGACCGCATGGCCAATCTGGCTGCGGATATCGAGCAACGCGCTGCGGTGCGGGCGGCCGCGGTCGATGCCCTTGCCCGGCTCGATCGGTACGAAGCGCTCGGGGAAGCATTGCAGCGCGGCGGCTTGACCCGGCACGCCACCCTGATCGCTGACCGCGCCCTCGCTGAGGCGGGGTGGTCGGCGGCGGCAGGCATCTGGGTTCGGCGCCTCGGGGATGAAGATGCGGGCAATAGCGTTCGCGCCTCTGCCCTCGATTCGCTCGCCGCCGTTGATGCCATCGGCGAAGTCGAGCAGCTTTGCCGTGATCTGCTGATGCAGCCCGGCGCGGCATTCGAAGTGCGAATGGCCGCCGCGAAAGCCCTCGGTGCAACGATCCCGACCGAAGCCCCAGCGCTCGCCCGGCCACTTCACGATGGCGATCGGGTCGGACAACTGCTGTCGGTGCAGTTGCTCGACGATGCCGCCACAACTGAAGCGCGCGAACTGCTTGTCCAACTCATCGAGGAGGCCACGGCGCCCGTTGCATTGCGTGCAGCCGAACGCCTTGAAGCCCATGCCCCCGATCACCTCGAACCGCTGCACGATGCCCTCATTGAACGCGATGACCCCGGCCTGCGCGCGATCGCCGCGGGAAGCATCGTGCGGCACGCATCGGACGAAGTACCGGGGGAACTCGGTGAACTTCTGGATGATCCCGTCCCGCAGGTCCGCAAGACCGCGCGGCGGGCGCTGTGGGACTGGGCGCACATGGCCAACAGTGATGATCGCCTCGAAGCCCTGCGCCAGTGGCTCGAAGCGCGGCTGGATGAGGGAGGCACATGGCGTCAACTTGAACAATGGGCGCTTCTGAGCGGTGAGATCGAAACTTTGCCGGCGGCCGAATCCATTGCAGACCTGATCGAGCACGAACGCTTCGAGGTCCGCCGGGCGGTCGGCTGGGCACTGCGGCGGCTCGATGATCAGGCCACCTTTCCCGCGATGCAGCAGCGCCTGGAAGACCTGGTCGAACTGCTCCATGAACGCGAGGACCCGGAGGTCGACCCGCGCGATCGCACGGGTGATGATGTATCCAACCGGTGGCTCATTGAGGAGGCCGCCGCCCTGATTCAGACCCTCACCCTGATCGGCCACGACCCGGTGTGGCCGCTGTGTGAACGGATTGTCCGCAATAAGGGGGATTACAACCATCTCCTGCCGGTCAGGGACAACACCGTCCGTCATGCGGCCGCATGGGCCCTCGGGCACCTCCCAGAGGATCACGATCGGCGCAGCGCTATTGCAGACATGCTCGAAGGCCGGCTCGGAGATGAGAGCGATGATGATCCGGAAGACATCAGAGTGCGCATCTTCGCAGCCATTTCGCTGGGCCGGCTCGACAGTGATGCCCATACCGCCACACTCGAAGAGTATGCCGATCATCCCGGCTACCACGCGGACCTCGCCTGGTCCTGCCGCTGGGCCCTCGAGCAGATCACCGGTGAACCCGTTGATCCCATCCCCCCGCGTGAGCAGGCACCGACGTTGTTCCTCCGCCCGCCGCGCTGAACGGCCCGCCACCCGGGAGGACGTGGCCGCGTTCGTTTTCAAACCATTGGAGCCGAATCACGTGTCCAGCAACCGCCTATCGCCCCAGGATGGCGCCGCCTCGCAGATTCAGGTGCGGGTCCGGTACGCCGAATGCGACCCGCAGGGGGTGGTGCATCACAGTGTGTACCCGGTCTACCTCGAGATGGCACGAACGGAACTGCTGCGTGAAAACGGCATGGTGTATCGCGACCAGGAAGCGCAAGGCGTCTATTTCGTCGTCGCCCGCCTCAATGTCCGCTTCCGCAGGCCCGCCCGGTACGATGATCTGCTCACCGTACATGTCGAGCTGATGCGGTGCGGGGCTTCCATTGTCGAGCATCGTTATGAAATCCGCCGCGATGATGAGTTGATCGCCGAGGCCGAAACCACCCTCGCCTGCACCGGCTCCGATGGCCGGCCGCGAAGGGTGCCGGCCGCAATGGAACGATGTCCCCAGCGAGCCGACCGATGAACCACTCGATCCCCATCGTACAGGTCGGCCTCGGGCCGATCGGCCTCGAACTGATGCGACTGATCGCCACGCGTCCGGCTCTGTCCATCGTGGCTGCCGTTGACATCGATCCCGCGCTGACCGGCCGTACTTTGAGCGAACTTGCCGATGCTACGATCGCCCCGGCAGTAAGCGTCCAGGACAACCTCGCTGGTTCACTTGCCAGCACCCGGGCCCGCGGTGG
Organism: Phycisphaeraceae bacterium; assembly: GCA_003552605.1. Taxonomy (GTDB): domain Bacteria; phylum Planctomycetota; class Phycisphaerae; order Phycisphaerales; family Phycisphaeraceae; genus B1Sed10-187. The sequence goes on along the minus strand of PUNN01000409.1, from coordinate 2,461 downwards.
GGTGGCCATTGTGAGCACCGGTTCCCGGCTCGAAGCGATCATGCCGACACTTTACGAGTTGATCGGCCATGGCCTGCACGTGGTTTCGACATGTGAGCAATTGAGCTACCCGTGGCAAACCCATAGCGCCGTGGCGCAGCGGATCGACGAAGCCGCCCGGGAAGCGGGTGTGGCCGTGATCGGCACGGGCGTGAACCCTGGTTTTCTGATGGACCTGTTGCCGGTCACACTCAGCGGGATGTGCCGGCAGGTACGCCACGTGCATGTCGAGCGGGTCCAGGATGCCGCGGCCAGGCGGCTGCCATTTCAACGAAAGGTGGGCGCCGGGCTCGATGCGGAGCAGTTCGAGGCCAGGGTACGCGAAGGCACCCTCCGCCACGTTGGCCTCGCCGAGTCGATGCACATGATCGCAGCGGCGCTCGGCTGGGAGCTTGCCCGCGTTGAAGACCACATCGAACCGGCCCTCGCTGACTGCCCTGTTGAAGGTCCTGATGGTCTCATCGCCACCGGGTTCGCGCGAGGCGTCGAGCAGACAGGACTTGGGTTTGTCAATGACCGCGAGGTGATTCGCCTCACCTTCCGCGCGGCGGTGGGTGAACCGGAATGTTTCGAGCGCATTCGCCTCGATGCCGACCCGCCGGTCGACATGCAAATCGAGGGCGGGATCAACGGCGATGTCGCCACCGCCGCGGTGGTGGTCAACACTGTCGAGGCCATCACCCGGGCCCGGCCGGGCCTGCGGACGATGATCGATATCCCGTCGCCAGCATCCCGCGGCGTGTGATGGGCCTCGTCGAGAACCCCTTGGCGATCAAATAAGCCAGGGGCCTCATATCCGGCCTCCGGGAGAGACGTGACGCATATCGCGGGCCGGCAAGGAAGGGTGGTATGGTCAGCGGCTTCCGGGGGTGTCCGCAGCCGATGGCCATGAAGACTCGTGCCGGAGGCTTCACGGCATGGCCATCAGCCGCCACCGGTACGAGGCCTGCTGACCGTGGTCATCTGACATACATGCGTTCGCCCGTGGACATCACGATGCACGCTTGACATGGGCATCCTGCTGGCTACAGTAATGCAGGAGGACAGGAGAAGCGCAGGGCGCCAGCCCGGTGAGGCCGCGGAAGTTCGACCCGCTGCCATTGCATCTTTCCGCACGTGGTTCCCCACAGACATACCCACACCACCACGAAGAAGAGCATCGGAAGTTTCTGAATGGCCGTCTGATGGCTGTTGAGGTCTGCGGCAATTGCCGCGATCCGACAGGCTGTCAAAGCGGTGTCCCGTGCGCTGAATCCGCTGCACGCAGCGCGGTTCCTGCGCGCAACCAGCCGCCCTCTTTGACCGGAGACCATGCCATGTATCGACCCACAACCCCGACAAAAGGCTTCACCCTCATCGAACTGCTCGTGGTGATCTCGATCATCGCCCTGCTGATCAGCATCATGCTCCCCGCCCTCGCCTCCATCCGCCGGATGATGCTTCGCATTGAGAGCAACAACAACATGCGCAGCATCGTGCAGAGCCTTGCGGCGGATGCCAGCCAGGATGCCCGCGCATTGAGCAGCGAGCGCATCACCGGGGATGGCTCAGTCCGTGATCGGTTCACCCGGCTTGCAAGCCGACGCAGTAACCCTCTGCCCCCGGGCACATTCACCAATCCAGTTTCCACCGACAGGGACTACGATGGCGATATTGCCAACCTGCAACCGCACGGTTCCGAGCGGCTCGGGGCTGACAACATCTCCTATGCCCTGATCCATCACGAAAGCATCGTGTGGACCACCTGGAGCAGCCGCAGCAGTGAACCTGTGATCGCCGACGAACGACTCGATGGCGATGGCGGCAGCCACTGGGACCGCGACCGCTGGGAAGGTGGCGTCGGCTGGCAGGATGGCAGCGTCCGGTGGAAAAACGAGCCGCAAATGAGCGTCCACTACCGCAACGATCAACGCCGACAGGATCACGATCTCTGGGAAGAAGCCGGTGATGGCACAAATAACCGGCTGGTCAATCCGTAATTCGTTGTGGACCAGGCAACCAACTCACCTTCAACATTTACGCCGCGACCCGGGGGCGCGGCTTTTTCTTTTTTTCGTATCCGACCATCGCGGTGTCGGGGCGATCGAGACAATGCGGCATCACGCTCCCCCATCGCGTCGCCCCCGGCTCGCCGCAAAAAGTGAGGACTGGTTTGCCGCCACCGCCGGCCTTGCCGGGAGATGGAACCAGGCGGAGCGGCGGCGCTGCTCGGTCAGCGTCACGCGGGGGCTGAGCGCAGGGTCCCTTGCGAACACGCCGCGGATGATCGCCGGGGTATTGCATTGGGCCGAGCGGTGCAACAGCACGATGTGTCGGGGCGTGCCGGGATCACAGCGTTCGGCAATGCAGCGAACGGCCTCGAAGGCCTGCTGGTTCGAAAGGTGGCCTAACTCGCCCATGATCCGGCGTTTGAGAAATGCCG